>JBBJOB010000271.1:0-2915 GCA_037721455.1 Solirubrobacteraceae bacterium
GCGTGCCACTCCACGATCGCGCGCAGGGTCTGGTCGAGGTCCCAGCGGGGCGCCCAGCCCAGGCGCTCACGAGCCTTGGTGGAGTCCAGGGCGAGGGTGGCGGCCTCGCGGCTGCGCGCCTCGCGCTCGTGGACCACCTCGACCTCGCCGGGCCACAGCGAGGCCAGGAGGTCGGCGAGCTCGCCCACGGTGGGCGCTGCTCCGGCCGGAGGGCCGAAGTTCCACCCGCCCTGCGCGGCCGGGTCGTCGACCAGCGTCTCGGCGAGCATCAGGTAGCCGCCCAGCGGCTCCAGCACGTGCTGCCAGGGGCGCACCGCGTCGGGGTTGCGGATGCGCAGCGGCTCGCCGGCCTGCGCCGCGCGCACCAGGTCGGGCACCAGGCGGTCCTCCCCCCGGTCGCCCCCGCCGATCACGTTGCCCGCACGGGCGGCGCCCACGCGCGGGGCATCGGGGGCACCGGGGAGGAAATACGAGCGCAGGTAGGCGTCGACCACCAGCTCCGCGCAGCCCTTGGAGCTCGAGTAGGGGTCGGCGCCCCCCTTGGGGTCGTCCTCCACGAAGGCGCGGCCCGCGCCGCGGTTGTCGTAGGCCTTGTCGGAGGTCACCGCGACCACGGCGCGCACGCCCTCGGCGCCGCGCACCGCCTCCAGCACGTTGACGGTGCCCATCACGTTGACCTCGTAGGTCGTGCGCGGATCGCGCAGGGAGCGGCGCACGAAGGGCTGGGCGGCCAGGTGGAGGACCACCTCGGGGCGGCAGGCCTCGACCGCTTCGCGGATCGCCTCGAACGAGCGCACGTCGGCGTCGACCTCCTCGATCCCCTCGGCGACCCGCGTCAGCGCGTGCATGGAGGGCTCGCTCGGCGCGCCGGCCGACGGCGCGCCGGCCGACAGCCCGGTCACCCGCGCACCCAGGTGCTCGAGCCACAGGCTCAGCCACGCGCCCTTGAAGCCCGAGTGGCCGGTGATGAGGACCCGCCGGCCGGCCCAGAAGGCGGGATCGGGCATCGTCACGACACGGTGTCGAGCGAGGCCAGCGTCGTGCGCAGGCCCTCGACCAGGCCGGTGCGCGCCTCCCAGTCCAGCTCGGCGCGGGCGCGCGACGGGTCGACACAGGAGCGCTGCAGCTCGCCCAGACGGGCCGGCTCGAACTCGGGCGCGAAGAAGTCGGGGGCACCGGCGATCTCGCGCAGCGCCTCCACGAGGTCGAGGACGCTGACCTCCTGGCCGCGGCCGATGTTGAACGGGCCCGTGGCGCCGCTGTCGGCGGCCGCCAGGTTCGCCGCCACGACGTCGTCGACATGGACGTAGTCACGCGTCTGGCGCCCGTCGCCGTAGACGGTGGGCGCGCGACCCTCCGCCAGGCGCCCGCAGAAGATCGCGACCACGCCGGCCTCGCCCAGCGGGTCCTGCCGGGGGCCGAAGACGTTGCCGTAGCGCAGTGACGTGGTCGACAGACCGTGCAGACGGGCGTAGAGATCGCAGTAGCCCTCGGCGGCGAACTTGCTCTGGCCGTAGGGCGCCATGGGCGCCGGGAAGGTCGCCTCGGGCGTGGGCAGCACCTCGGCGTCCCCGTAGATCGCACCGCCTGACGAGGTGTTGACCACGCGGGGCACGCCCACGGCCCGGGCGGCCTCCAGCACGTTGACCGTCCCCTCCACGTTGACGCGGGCGTCGAAGGCGGGGTCGGCGACCGACCTGCGCACGTCGATCTGGGCGCCCAGGTGGAAGATGGCCCGGGGCTCGATGGAGCGAACGAGCTCGAGCACGGCGGCGCCGTCGCGCAGGTCGATCTCGTGCAGCACAGCGCCACGCTCCAGGGCGCCGGCGAGGTTCTCCCGCCGGCCCGTGGACAGGTCGTCGAGCACGGTCAGCTCGTTCCCGCGCTCCTGCAGCGCGTCGACGATGTGGCTCCCGATGAAGCCGGCGCCACCGGTGATGAGCATGCGGGCCACGAAGAGCGGGAAGGCTACAGTCCATCGCCGACTTCGCGACTTTCCCGCCCCAGCACCGTTCTACCGGGGTAGGAAGTCACCGGACCCCCTCGAATAGCGCAGGAGGATCCGCGACCGCCATGCGCGTCGAGACCCACTCCCCCACCCCGCCTTCCCCCGCCGCCGCCCCCGCGCCGGACCTCCCATGCGCCGACGTGCTGGGAATCCCGCTCGCCCTCACCGACTACGAGGGCACGATGGACTGGATGGACTCGACGATCGCCTCGGGCCACAGCGCGTGCCTGAGCGCGGCGGCGGTGCACCTCGTGATGGTCGCCCAGGAGGACGCGCCGACCCGCGCCGCGGTGCTGCACACCATGACCGTCCCCGACGGCCAGCCACTGGTCTGGGCGCTGCGCGCGCTGGGCCACCAGCAGGCCTCCCGCGTCTATGGCCCCGAGCTGATGGCCCGCTTCTGCGAGCGCTCGGCGCGCACGGGCACGCGGATGTACCTCTACGGCGGTCGCAACCAGGGCGCCCTGGTGCAGCTCGTGCTCAACCTGCGCCGCCGCTTCCCGGGCGTCAAGATCGTCGGCGGCTACTCGCCGCCCTTCCGGGCGCTGGACGATGAGGAGCGCCGCGCCGTGGCCGCGGAGATCAACCGCTCCGAGGCCGACGTGGTGTGGGTGGGCATCGGCCAGCCCAAGCAGGAGTGCTGGATGGAGGAGATGCGCGGGCTGCTCGACGCGCCCGTCCTGGTCGGAGTCGGCGCGGCCTTCGACTTCCATGCGGGCCTGGTGCCCCAGGCGCCAAGCTGGATGCAGGCCGTCGGGCTGGAGTGGGCCTTCCGCCTCGTTCAGGAGCCGCGGCGCCTGTGGCGGCGCTACGCGCGCTACAACCCCCGCTTCGTGGCGGGCTTCGCGCGCCAGCTCGCCGCCCAGCGCGCCGGGCGCTGAGCGACCCGCCGGAGCGCCGGAGCGCC
>JBBJOB010000272.1:0-2870 GCA_037721455.1 Solirubrobacteraceae bacterium
TGCCCGTTCTACATCCTCGACGAGGTCGAGGCCGCGCTGGACGACCTCAACATCGGCCGCTTCCTGGACCTGCTGCGCCGCTACGCCGACCGCGCCCAGTTCATCGTGGTCACCCACCAGAGGCGCACGATGGAGGCCGCCGACACCCTCTACGGGGTGTCCATGGGCGACGACGGGGTCTCCAAGGTCGTGTCCCGCCGCCTGCCGCGTGAGGTGGCGGCGTAGCCTCATACCCATGGGCAAAAGAGCACGGCGACGAGGGGACGTCAGCGCCTCAGGCAATGGCGACGCGACGGCGGAGAGACCGGCGCCACAGGACACGGGCTCGAGCAACCGCCGCCCCGGCAATGACGGGCGCCTCACCGAGGTCTCCTACCTCATCGCCGAGGCCGACCTCCTGCTTCACCTATACCGCTGGATCGTGCTCGTCGGCGACCTGCCCAAGGCCCAGGACTGGCTGGCCGACGAGCGCTGGCCCCACCCCGACGCTGCCGTCGAGACGTTCGGCTCCTGGGAGGGCTTCCTCAAGGAGGCCGCCGTGGCCGACTCTCCGCTGCTCCAGCGCGCGCGACGCCACGAGGAGGAGGCCAAGAGGATGGCCGCGCGGGAGCGCGAGTTGGAGCGCGACGAGGGCCGCGCGGCCGACCTGCGTCGCCGCGAGGAGCTCGCCGGGCGCCGGCGCGAGGATGCCGAGACGGTCCGCGACGAGCACGAGCGCCGCGCCACGCGGCTCGAGGCCCGCGCGTCCGCGGCCGAACAGCGCGCCGACCGCGCCGAGGCGGCCCTGGCCGACCAGCGCCGCGCCGCCGAGCGCACCGCCCAGGGCACGCGCGGCACCGGCGCCGAGGGTGAGCCCTCCGAGGAGTGGCTCACCGCCCACGAGGGGGCGCTGGCGGAGCTCGAGAGCGTTCGCGCCCACCGCGAGGAGCTGCTGGCCGAGATCGAGGGCCTGCGCGAGGCCGCCGAGCACGACCGCCGCGCCATCGCCCGCCTCGGCGCGCTGATGGGGGAGGAGGGCGCCGCCGGCGGGGCCGAGCAGGACGGTGCCGGCGCCGCGCCGGGTGGCGCCGACGAACCCGCGACCCCCCTCGAGGCCGTGCGCCGCGCCCGCGCCGAGGCCCGGCACCTCGTCTTCACCGACGCCGCCGAGGAGTCGGCCTCCGACAGCCCCTTCCGCCGCCCCGCCGACCTCCTCGAGGCGCTGCTGCGCCTCGACCGCCTCGCCGAGCTGCACGCCCCCGAGGAGGGCTTCGGCGCCTCCCTGGGCCAGGCCGCCCGTGATCTCGGCCTCAACTGGAAGCAGGGCGTCTCCGACACTGCCCGCAACCGCAAGCCCCACGCCTACGCGGTCACCCACGAGGGTCAACGCCTCGACCTAGGCCCCCACGTCGCCGTCGGCTCCGGCTCGGGAGCCGGCTACATCGCCCGCATCTACCTCGCCGTCGAGGACGGCGCCGGCACCCTCCCCCGAGGCCTCTACGTCGGCCATGTCGGCCGCCACCTGCCTGACACCACGACGTAACGGATGGCCGTGGACCCCAGCGCGCGATCGTGGAAGGCTGGCCTGCCGTGGTCGACGGCCGACTCGTTCGCCGGCCGGCTCTCGAAGCTGGGTGGCACCCTGGTGCTGACGGACACCGAGGTCGTTTTCAAGCCCCTCTGGCATCTCGGCCGCACACGGCGCTATCGGCTCGAGGACATCGCGGCGGTCACACCGTTCGCCGAGCGCCCCCCGCGGCTGCGCATCGTCCCGCGCAGCGCCAGGCCGGCGGTCTTCTTCGTGCTACCCAGCCGGACGACCTCGTCAGGGTCCACCGACACGTCCGCCCGCGACGACGCGGTGCGGGCGATCGCCGCCTCCACTTAGACCATGCTCGACGACCCCGAGTTCTCCCGATGGCGCAAGGACGGTGACTCGGCGCTGCGCTCCGCTCAGCTGCAGGCGGACGCAGGCCTGTACAACTGGGCGTGCTTCGCCGCCGAGCAGGCGGCGCAGCTCGCGGTTAAGGCGCTGCTTCATGGGATCGGCGCTGCGCCCTGGGGCCACGATCTGGAAGAACTCGGTCGGCGAGCTCATGAGGCCGGCGTCCCGGTCGATGACGAGCGGCGCGCGGCGCTTCTGCGGCTCAAGCGCCACTACATCCCGGCCCGCTACGCGGACGCCCACCCCGGCGGCGCGGCCTCCGACCAGTACGTCGACTCCGATGCGCGTGCTGCGATTGCCGACGCCGAGGCCATCCTCGCTTTCGTGGACGATGCCTGGAAGCGCCTGGGCGGCTGACGTCCTCGCGCGCCGGCGCGAGGAGCGCGGCCGGATGGTCACGACCGCACGCGAGTACGTGAGCCTGCTGGCCGCCCGGTTGGACCTGGTCGGCGCCGCCGTGATCGGGTCGGTGGCGCGAGGCGACTTCAACGTGTGGAGTGACGTCGATGTCGTCGTCGTCGCTCACGGCCTGCCCGAGCGGTACCTGGATCGGGCTTCATTGCTCTCGCTCGTGCCCGGCCGGGGAATCGAGGCGGTCGCCTTCACCCCCCAGGAGCTCCGCACCGCCTACGAGAAGGGCGATCCACGGGTCGTCGAGCTCGAACGCTACGCCGTCTTCCTCAGCGGCGAACGCGCCCTCAAGGCCTTGCTCGAGCGCGACTGACCGAACGGTTGCGCACGGAACCGATCTTGGAGCGCCCGTCATCAAGCACCCGGCACTCGCCGCCAGCGCGCGTCATACGGCCCACGCCCCACTCCCCGCGGACCAGTCGGAGCGACGGCCGAGGCAGGTCGTGCGGCGTCGAGCTCACCCGCCTTAGCGAGCTTTACGCTTCTCGTGAGTCGGTCGCCCGTTGGACTTTGTCGACCCTCGCGTGAGCCTCTG
>JBBJOB010000053.1:0-10889 GCA_037721455.1 Solirubrobacteraceae bacterium
GACAGGCTCGGAATGGCAAAGCCGATGACCTCGGATTGCGTACGCGAACGAGCAGGCCAAGGCTTGCCGAGCACTTCGGACTGTCACATCTGCTCTCGGAGGACTTCCAGCACGACCGCATCTACGGAACCGTCCGCGTCATCAACCCGTTCCTGTGACAGCGCTGTCGCGGCGGGACGTCCGCCTACCGCGGCGGGATCTTCAGGTAGGGCAGCGCGAAGGCGGCGATCTCCTGGAAGGCCGGCGCGGCGACCTCGGCGCCGTAGATGGCTCCGTTGGGCTCGTCGACCATGACGGTGATGAGCAGCTCGGGCTCGTCGGCGGGGGCGAAGCCCGCGAAGGAGGCGATGTAGCGCGACCGGGAGTACTCGCCGGTGTCCTCGTCGATCTTGTTCGCCGTGCCGGTCTTGCCGGCCAGCGGGTATCCGTCGATGGCCGCCTCGGGCGCCGTGCCGCCAGGGGCCAGCACGCCCTTGAGCATCGTGCGCACCTGGGCTGCGGTCTGGGGCGAGATCACCCGCTCGCCGCGCGGCGTGGGGGCCTCCTCGCCGTCGACGGCGGCGACGACGTGGGGCGGGCGCAGCACGCCGCCGTTGGCGATGGCGGCGTACCCGGAGGCGAGCTGCATCGGCGTCACCGCGACGCCCTGGCCGATGGGGAGGTTGCCCATGGACGAGCCCGAGTACCTGTCGAGGTCGAGGACCAGGCCGGCCTCCTCGCCCGGCAGGTCCAGCCCGGTCGGCGCGCCGAAGCCGAAGCGCCGCACCCACCGGTCGAAGCGCTGGGCGCCCAGCTCCTGGCCGACCTTGATCGTGCCCACGTTGGAGGACTGGGCCAGGATCTCGGTCGTGCTCAGGTTCACGGGCCCGCGAGGATGGGACTCGTTGATCACGCGGTCGGCCACCTGGATGCTGGGCGGCAGGTCGAACATCGTGTCCGGCTCGACGGCGCCGGCCTCCAGGGCGCCGGCCACGGTGAAGGCCTTGAAGGTCGAGCCGGGCTCGTAGACGCTGCTCACCGCGCGGTTGCGCCGGGCGAAGTCGGGGGCGCCCTCCCAGTCGTTGGCGTCCACGCGCGGCCAGTTGGCCATGGCCAGCAGCTCGCCGGTCTGGGGGCGCATGACCAGCGCGGTGGCGCCCTTGGGCGAATAGCGCTCGCCGACGCGGGCCAGCACGTCCTCGACCTTGCCCTGGATGGCCGCGTCGATGGTCAGGCGCACCGTCTCGCCGGGCTCGGCCACCTCCTCCTCGCGCACGGAGAGGGTGTCGCCCAGGGCGTCGCGCACGACACGGCGCTGCCCGTCGTCGCCGCCCAGGCCGTCTTCGCGGGCCATCTCCAGCCCGAACAGCCCCTCGCCGTCGGTGCCCACGCCACCGAGGAGCTGGGAGGCCAGCGTGTCGCGGGGGTAGACGCGGCGGCTGGTGTCGGTGATGGTCAGCCCGGTGGCCGCAAGGGCCCCGATGTCTCGCGCGCGCTGCGCCGGGAGGCGGCGCGCGAGGTAGACGAAGCCGGTGTCCTCCTTGGTGAGGTCCTCGAGGACCTCGGGCTCGGGGCGACCCAGCAGCGGCGCGAGCTGCCCGGCGAGCACCACGGCCTCCTCCACCTGATAGGGGTTGGCGATCACGTCGACGGCCGGTGCGGAGACCGCCAGCTCGGTGCCGTTGCGGTCGACGATCGCGCCGCGCGGCGCAGGGACGTCGAGCTCGTCGACCTGCTGGCTCAGCGCGGCGGCCTCGAGGTCGCCGGCCCGCACGACGCCCAGCCACACGGCGCGCAGCGCGCCGATGGCCAGCAGGACGAGGAACGCGGCGAAGAGGAGCCCGATCCGCCGCTGGGGCAGCGTCACGGCGTGGCGGTGCCGGCCGCCGGGTCGACGGGGGCGGCGACCGTGCTGGTGGCGCCGGGGGTCACTTCGCTGCCGGCGGCGGGCCCCGCACCGTCTTCGGGCGCTGGGTCGACGGATGCCTGGGCGGCGGAGGTCGCTGCCGCCTGCGCGGGCGCTGTGACCGGCCCGTCGACGGACGCGCCGGTGGCCGGCGTGGTGCCCGGCGGAGCATCGGCGCTGGCGGCGGCCGCGGCGCGGGTCTCGGGGCTGCCCCCCTGCTGTGCGGTGGCCAGCGCCTGCGCCGCGGGCACGGCCATGACATGCGCGGCACGATCGCCCAGCAGGGTGCGGTCGGCGGCCCGGACGTCGAGGTAGCGCACGTCGCCGGCGGGGGCCATGAGCATGCCCAGCCCGCCGGCCACCTCCTCGATGCGCGGGCCCGCCGACAGGCCGGAGACGTCGGCCCGCAGCGCGGCGTTCTGGCGCTCCAGGCTCGCCTGGCGCTCGACCGACTCGCCGATGCCGGCGTTGAGGCGCAGGAGCGAGACCTGCATGAAGACGATTCCGATGAGCGCGATCGCTACGACCGCCACCCACACGCGGCCGGCCAGGAGGCGGTCGATGAAGGGGCTGTCGGGCAGCCCGCGCGCGGCGTGGGCCAGGCGCAGCGGCGCCGGCCTCGTCACCTGGGCGGGCGCAGGCGCGGCGTGCCCGAGGGCGTGGGCCCCGGCGTGGGCCCTCGGCCGCGCCGTGCGCCGCGGAGGCGGAGCCTGGCGGGCGGCAGGCGAGGCCGGGCGCGGGCGGGTCGCAGTGCTCATGCTTCCTCCCTCAGCTTGCGGGCGGCTCGCAGCCGCGCGGGCCTGGCGCGCGGGTTGGCGGCGATCTCGCCGGGCGTCGGCGCCACGGCACGGCGGCCCAGCAGCTCGGCCTCGGGCTCGCGCCCGCAGGCGCACACCGGGAGGTCGGGCGGGCAGATGCACCCGCGGGCGCGCCCGACGAGGAAGCGCTTCACCCGCCGGTCTTCCAGCGAGTGGAAGGAGATCCCTGCAAAGCGGCCACTTTCGCGCAGCAGCGACCAGGCCAGCGGCAGGGCGGCGTCGAGCTGGCCCAGCTCGTCGTTGACCGCGATCCGGATGGCCTGGAAGGCCCGCTTGGCCGGGTGCCCGCCGGCGAAGCGCGCCGGCGCGGGCACGGCGGCGGCCACGACGTCGACGAGCTCGCCGGTGGTCTCGATCTCCTCGTCCGCGCGTGCACGCGCGATGCCGCGGGCGATCCGCGCCGCGTAGCGCTCCTCGCCCAGCTCACGGAACAGACGCGCGAGGCGGCGTTCGTCCCACCCGTTGACGATCGTCCGGGCGCTCAGCTCCTGCCCGGGGTCCATGCGCATGTCCAGCGGCGCGTCGTAGCTGTAGGAGAACCCGCGCGCGCGGGTGTCGACCTGCATGGAGGACATTCCCAGGTCCATGAGCACCAGGTCGGCCCGCAGCCCCTCGTCGCGCAGGATCTCGAGTGCCTCGACGAAGGACGCGCGCACGAAGCGCGTGCGCGAAGGGGCCTCCTGGGCGAAGGTCGCGAAGCGCTGCGCCGCGGCCGGGTCGCGATCCACGGCCACGACGGTCCCCTGCGGGCCGACGCGGTCGGCCAGCAGGCGCGCGTGACCGCCGCCGCCGAAGGTGCAGTCGACGGCGACCTCGCCGGGACGCGGAGCGAGCAGATCGATCGCCTCGCCCGCCAGGACGGGCACGTGCGCGGAGGGCATATCAAGCAGCAGTGTTGCCAAGGAGCTCTGAGATGTCGGAGATGTCGCCGGCGAGCTGGTCGTTGTAGGCCGCCCAGGCGGCGCGATCCCAGATCTCCAGGCGGTCGTCGACGCCGGTGACGACGACCTCCTTGCCCAGGCCGGCGTGGTCGATCAGGAAGCTCGGCACCATCACACGGCCCGCACCGTCGATCTCGGTGTCCTGGGAGTTGGCCGAGAAGTAGCGCTGAAGCTTCTCGCGCTGCTTGGACATGGGCGCGAACTGCGAGGTGACGCCCTGGACGTAGGCGTCGTAGTCCTCTGAGCGCCACACGGCGACGCAGCGCTCCACGCCCTGGGCCAGGACCACGGTCTCTCCGAGCACGTTGCGGAACTTGGCGGGCACGGTCAGGCGGTTCTTGGCGTCGAGTGAGTAGTCGAAGGTGCCGCGGAAGGCCAAGGCGTGGATCCGGTGCGAAGGAAGGTGATGGAGCCGGGGTGGAGGAGTGGGAGGTGCCCCTCCACCCCGGCTCGCGAGTCGACTGTACCCCACTTTCCCCCACCAGACAACACCTGCTGCACACTATTTCCCACGGACCACCACACCCTCGGCCTGAGCGCGCCTGAAATGCCGTCTGTGCAGGCGTTTCGTGGTGGGGCGGCGGTCCCTGCCCTTTGCACGACCCGTTGCAGATCGGCCACCCCGGCCCTTCGGGCCCCCGCCGCGGGCCGGTTCCGACCGGTGGGTGTGCATCGGAGCTATGCCCATGGCTGCGCCGTGGCCGGCACAGGCACCAATGCCGACGACCGGCGATACGAAAGTTGTCGCTCGCGACCGGTCGGCGTGGGAGACTCCCGCGCACGCTAATTGCCGAGTAGGGGACCGATCTCGTATGCCATCTCCACCGCGCCGCCTGCGCGCACTGTCGTTTCTCGTCGCCGCGCTCTGCGCGGTCTTCCTCGCCGCCTGCGGGGGCACCGGCGACCCCGACGCGGACCCGGCCTCGGTCGTCCCCGCCTCGGCGCCGTTGTACTTCGAGGTCACCGTGCGCCCTGAGGGCGACGTGCGGGCCGACGTCGAGGCCGCCGCACGCAAGATCTTCCGCCAGGAAGAGCCCTTCGCCGAGCTGCGCCGGCTGATCGACCAGGGATTGGCCGAGGAGGACGTCTCCTTCGAGGAGGACGTCGAGCCGTGGCTCGGGCAACGGATCGGCTTCTTTGCGACGAACCTGACCCAGGACGAGCCCGATGTCGCTTTCGTCGCGGCCGTCGAGGACACCGAGGAGGCGATCGAATCGATCTCGTCCACGAACGAGAACGAGGCCAAGTTCCAGGAGCGCGAGTACAACGGCACCGACTACCTCTTCGACCCCGAGGACGCCACGGCGCTGGCGGCGGTTGACGGGTTCGTCGTGCTCGGCGACGAGGCGCTGGTTGGCCAGCTCATCGACGCCCAGGAGGACGGCGAGATGCTGACCGACAACGACCGCTACTCCCAGGCCCGCGAGGCCGCTGGCGAAGAGGGCATCGGGTTCGGCTACCTCAACCTGCAGGCGCTACTCGACCTTGCCGGCCAGGACGGCTCCGTCCCGCCGCAGGGGATCGAGTCCATCCGCAAGCTCGTCGGCGAGAGCGCCGCCCTCTCCCTCACGGCACAGGAGTCCGCCGTGGCCCTGGACGTGGTGTCCCTGGGGGCTGAGCCGCAGCCGGGGACGGACCCGGCCGCGGTGGCTGAGTCGGTGCGTGCACTGCCGGCCGGCTCGCTGGCCGGTCTGGGGCTGGGCAACGTGGGCCAGCAGATCGAGACGCAACTGACGGCCAGCGGGCTGGGCCCCAACGTGCTGGGCCAGGTCGAGCAGGCCACCGGGATAAATGTCCAGGAGGATCTGCTGAGCTGGATGGGCCAGGGCTCGGCCTTCGTGCAGGGCACGGGCCTCGGCGACCTGGGCGGCGCGCTCATCGTCCAGACCAGCGATCGCCAGGCGACCCTCGACGCCCTGGAGCAGGTCCAACCGCTGCTCGAGTCGCAGGACGCCACAGTCGAGGAGTTCGACGAGGACGGTGTCGAGGGCCTGGAGGCCCAGTTCGAGGGCCTCCCGCTGCCGGTCTACCTCGTGGTCGCCGACGAGCGCTTCCTCGTGGCGGTCGGTGATGCGGCGCTGGGCTCGGCGGTACGCCCGGAGGGCGCCCTCGGCGATGACGAGGGCTTCACCCAGGCGGCGGGCGCCCTGGGCGAGGGCATGCAGCCGAACTTCTACGCCTCGGTCCCCGGCCTCGTGGCGCTCGCCGAGTCGTTCGGGCTCGCCCAGGACCCGTCGTTCCAGCAGGCCCGCCCCTACCTCGACGCCTTCACCGCGCTGGTCAGCGGTGGCGCGCGGGACGGCGACGTCTCGCGCAACCGCGTCGCGCTGGGCCTGGCTCCGTAGGACCTCTGCCGTGCGCCGGCCCGCGGGGACGCGGGTCGGCGCCGCGAGCCGGCTGCCGACCAAGAACGCCCGTCAGTCCCAACAGGCTCTTACAGCCCCGGCAGGAAGGCCTGGGCCAGGGCGGCGGCGAGGATGAGCATGACCGCGGGCACGAGGACGGTGGCCACCACGAGCTGGATCTTGGGCCCCGCCCGCGCAGCGCCGTCGCGGACGCGGCGGGCCGACTCCGCGCGCGCCTGGAGGGCCAGGGCGGTCAGGCCTGGCGCCAGCGGCGCCCCGTGGCGCTCGGCGCGCGTGATCGCTGTGGCCAGGTCCCCCACCGCGGTGATGGGGCAGCGGGCAACCAGCTCCTCGAGCACCTGGCCGCGGGGGACGCCCAGCGCGTTGCGCCGCGCCGCGCGCGTGAGCTCGCCGCCCAGCGCGCCGCCGCGGCGGCGGCCGACCTCCTCCAGCGCGCGCGGCACCGCGAGGCCCGCCTCGACGGTGACACGCAGCAGGTCGAGGACGTCGGCCACCTCGCGCGCCATGGCCTCGCCGCGGCGGCGGGCGCGGCGAGCGAGCCACACGTCGGGCGCCAGGAAGCCGGCCAGTGGGGCGGCGATGCCCACGAGCACGCCCAGGCGCCCGGGCGCCGACACGCCCAGGGCCAGGCCGGCGGGAACGCCGGCCAGCGTTGCGGCCGCCTTGACGGCCATGACCTCGGCGACCGCCAGGCCCAGCGGTTCCCCCGCGCGTGCCAGGCGACCGGCCAGGTCGTGGGGCGCCGTGATGGCGCCGAGGCGCCGGCCCGCGCGAGCGAGAGCGCCCAGCAGCGCCGCGCCGCGCGCCCCCTCGCGCCTACGCCGGCGCCCGCGGCGCGGCCGGTCGGCCATCAGCGTCGCGACCTCCGCGAGCGCCACCGCCCCGAGGCCGCCTGCCAACGCCGCCAGCACGATCGCGCGCGTCACGCTGGTGCGCCACCGAGCGCCTGACGAGATCTCGCCCCGCCCGCGCGCGCCGGGGCCCGCATCACGCCGGCACCTTCCCGAGACGACGCACCAGCAGGAGGGCGAAGAGCTGGAGGACCAGGCCGGTGCCGGCCAGGACGGCCGTGAGGGGCTGGCTGAACAGGTCGAGCGTGAAGCCGGGCGCGCCCAGCTCGGCCAGCACCAGCGCGCCCATCGGCATGAGCGTCACGGTCAGGGCGGTGTAGCGCGCCTGGGCGGTGGCCGAGCGGGCCTCGTCCGCGGTGCGCCGGGCGGCCTCCAGGTCGACGGCCACCCCGCGCAGCAGCCCCGCCAGGTCACCGCCGGCGTCGCGCTGCAGGAGCACCGCGGCGACGAGGGTCTCCCACGCCGGGTCGGCGGCGCGCGCCGCCAGGGCACCCAGGACGACCTCGGTCGGCTCGCCCAGCGCGAGCGCCCGCGCCCCGTCGGCCATGACCGCCCCGGCGGCGCCCTGAACGCCACCACGCCGCCCGGCCTCCTCCACAGCGCCCCGGACGGAGTGGCCACCCGCCAGGGCGTCGGCCAGGGCGCGGGCCACGGCCGGGGCGCCCGCGCGCACCTCCGCGCGCCAGCGCCGCCGACGCACCCGCAGCGCGCCGGCCACCGCGGCCGGGCCTCCCGCGGCGGCGATCAACGCCGGCAGTGGCCCCAGGAGCAGCCAGGCACCAGCGAGCAGCGCGAGCGTGCCCAGCACCGCGAGGCGCCGGCGCTCGGGGGCCGTCGGCGCACGGCCTGAGCGCCCGGCCGCGCCGAGCGGCGCCCACAGCCGGCCGAGCGTCGCGGCCCAGCGCTGCAGGCGCCCTGCGGCGAGCCGACCCTCGAGCGAGACGAGCGCATCCCAGGCCGCGAGCACGCCGCAGCCGCCGGCCACGAAGGCCAGCAGCGCCGAGCCGGTCACGCGGGGGCCCCCGCCTCGGCTGCCGGAGCACGGCTCACGAGCGGCCCTCCAGCCGCCGGGCCAGCGTCTCGCCCAGCGGGGCGCGCATCACCGGGCGACCGTCGCGCAACCCGTACAGCTCCCGGGTGGCCGGGCCGGCAGCGATGCGGGTGACCTCGCTCACGGCCACGACCCGCCGCGCGCCGCCGGGGATGCGCGCCACGTGCACGACGAGGTCGATCGCCCCTGCCACCAGCGCGCGGATGGCCGTGTGGGGCAGGCCGACGCCGGCCATGAGCGCCAGCGTCTCCACACGGCGCAGCGCCTCCTCGGCGCAGCCCGCGTGGACGGTGGACAGCGAGCCGTCGTGGCCCGTGCCCATGGCGCTGAGCATGTCCAGGGCCTCGCCGCCACGCACCTCACCGACCACGATGCGGTCCGGTCGCATCCGCAGGGCGTTGCGCACCAGGTCGCGCACCGAGACCTGGCCGCGACCCTCCAGCCCTGGCGGCCGCGCCTCGAGACGCACGACGTGATCGCGCTGGAGGCGCAGCTCAGCCGCGTCCTCGACGGTGACCACCCGCTCTTGGGGTCCTATGAACGAGGCCAGCGCGTTGAGGGTGGTGGTCTTGCCCGAGCCCGTGCCACCGCTGACCAGCACGTTGCAGCGCGCCGCCACCGCGGTGGCCAGCAGCGCGTGCAGCGGCTCGGTCCACGACCCGCCGGCCACCAGCTCGGCCGGGCTCATGCCCCGCTGGCGGAAGCGGCGAATGGTGAGGACGCTGCCATCCAGAGCCAGCGGCGGGATCACCACGTTGACCCGCGAGCCGTCGGGCAGCCGCGCATCGCACAGCGGCTGGGCCTCGTCGACGCGCCGCCCCAGCGGCGCGAGGATGCGTTCCACGGTGTGACGCAGTTCGGCCTCCGAGCCGAAGCGCACGTCGGTCGGCTCGACCCGCCCTGCCCGTTCGACGAAGACCGACGCCGGCCCGGTCCCGTTGACCATCACCTCGTCGACCTCGGGGTCGGTCAGCAGCGACTCGAGCGGCCCCAGGCCGAAGGAGCGCTGCGCGATGCGCCGGACCAGGTCGGCGCGCGCGGCCTCGTCCAGCGGGCCGGCCTCGCGGTCCACCAGGGCGCGGATGCGCTCCTCCAGGGCGTCAGACCCGCCGCCGTCGTGCCCCGGACCGTCGCCCGCCTCGTGCAGGAGCCGGTCGCGCAGGGCGCCGGCAAGCGCCTCGATGGCCTCCTGGGCGCTCATCGCAGCGTATCGTCCACGGTGAGGCCCGTGTCGCCGCGCTCGCGATCGTCGGCCGGGCGGGTCAGCAGGCGCAGCTCGGTGGCGAAGGCCTGCGCCGCTGCGAGATAGACCGCCTGGCGCAGTGTCACGCGCAGCGAGGCCGTCACACGCGCCGCCCCGGTGGCCGCGGCGGCGTTCTCGCCGCCCGCCGCTGGGTCGGCCGGGCCCACGGCGAGGACCTCGACGTCCTCCAGCGCCAGCTCGGTGCCCCCGGCGACGCCGTCCTCGCCCGTGCGCGTGACCAGCACGTCGACGCGGCCGCCGGGCTGCACGAGCTCGGGAGAACCGGCCGCGACGAGCTCGGCCACCCGCTCACCCGGACGCACCGGGGCGCCGGCCACCGCCCCCTCCTCGGCGCCGTCGACCATGCCCACCCCCACGTCGGCGCCGGCGGGCACGTCGACCGCCGCGCGCAGGCCGGCCAGCTCCTGCGGCGCGGCCGCCGCGGCCACGGGCGCGAAGCGGGCGGGGACCCGGCGCACGCCCAGGCGCTGGGGGTCGAAGACGCCGCCGGCGGGCACGTCGGCGCGTGCGACCACCACGGGGATCTCGGGCCCCAGCCGCTGCGCCAGCGCCGCCTCGCGACCGGCCACGTCCGCCGCGGCCAGGCCGCCCAGCAGCAGGGCGATGCCCGCGAGCACGAGCGCCCGCCTGCGGCGGTTCACGCCGGCTCCCGAGCGTGCAGGGAGGGCGTGGGCAGCTCGAGCGCCAGCCGGGCGCCGCGGGCGGCCGGCCGGGCGACAAGGCGCCCGCCGTGGCGCCGGGCCGTCTCGGCGGCCACGGCCAGGCCGTGGCCCCGCCGGCCTGCGTGACCCCGCGCCATCAGGGTGGCCACCGGCGCGGCCAGCCCGTGGCCCTCGTCGGCCACCTCGATGCCAAGGACCCCCGGGCCGCCATCGCGCACACGTACGACCGCCGCGCCGCCGCCGTGCTCCACCGCATTGGCCACCAGGTTGCTCACCGCCCGGGCCAGGCGAACGGGGTCGGCGAGCAGCCAGGTCTCGGGCACCGGGTGGAGGCGCACGGCGTGCCCGCCTCCAGTCCACGCGGCCACCGCCGTCCGCAGCAGTGCGCCGAGCTCGACGGCCTCACAGCGATCGAGGGTGGGCCGCCCGCGACCGGCACACACGAGATCCTCGACCGCCGCGGCGGCACGCGTCAGCTCGGCTTCCAGCGCGGCCAGGCACCCCACCGGCGCCTCGCCGCGGCGGCTCATCCCCGTCACCGCCAGGCCCAGCGCCGTGAGCGGGCCGCGCACCTCGTGGCACGTTCGCGCCACCAGCGCACGGCGGCGGCGCGCGAGGACACCCTGCGCGACAGCGGCGACCATGGCGGGCGCGGCCACGGCCCACCCGGCGGACTGCACCAGGAGGCTCACGGCGCCACCGGCCCGTCGACCAGCCGGTAGCCCACGCCCCACACGTTGATCACGAAGCGGTCGCCGTCCACCGCCAGCTTGTGGCGCAGCCGGCAGGCGTGGGAGTCCAGCGTGCGCGTCTGGCCTATGGAGCGAAACCCCCACACCCCACGAAGCAGTTCGTCCTTGGTCAGCACGCGCGCGGGCTCGACGGCCAGGGCGCGCAGCAGCGCGAACTCCTTGGCCGACAGCTCGACCAACCGCCCGCGCAGGCGCACCTCGCGCGCCGGAGGGTCGATGACCAGCGGCCCCACACGCAGGCGCCCGTGGGCGCGGCGGTGGTTGACGCGGCGCAGCAGCGCGTCGATGCGCCCCCTCAG
>JBBJOB010000273.1:0-2849 GCA_037721455.1 Solirubrobacteraceae bacterium
CTAGGCCAGGAAGCGTCCGGCAAGCCAGGCGATCGCCGCGTGCGGGTCGCCGGCGGCCGCCTCGCGCTGACGCTGGGCGCCGTTGCACTCCGCCAGACGCTGCGCGGTGGCCAGCTCAGCCTCGCAGCCCACCTCGTGCGCCGCGGGACGCAGGCGCTCCAGGAGGGCGTCCAGGCGCTCGCGGGTGGACGCGGGCTCGCCTGTGACCAGGTCGGCCAGCGTGCCGTCCAGCCCGTGGCGCAGGGCGCTCCAGCGGTTCTCCTCGATGCGCCAGGTCGGCGCGACGGGCAGCGCCTCCCCGGCGTCGTGACGCCGGGCCAGGTCGGCGACCAGGGCGTGGACCACGGCGCCCAGCGCCGCAGTCTCCCAGACCGTGCCCTGCGCGTCGGGCACCCGCACCTCGACCGTGCCGTGGAGCGGGTGCAGGCGCAGCTCCCACCACCACAGGCGCGGCTCGGGCAGCGCGCCCGCACGGCGCACCCAGGCCATAGCGCCGGCCAGCTCGGCCCAGGTCGCGAACGCGGGCGGCACGCCCTGGCGGGGCAGCGTCGCGCAGATCGTCGGGCGCACCGAGGCCAGGCCGGTGTCGCCGCCGCCGTGGTAGGGGGCGTTGGCGCCCAGCGCGGCCAGCTCGGGCAGGTGGGAGCGCAGGGCGTTGTAGACGGCCAGCGCGCGGTCGCAGCCGCCGACCGCGACGTGCACGTGCAGGCCGAAGACGAGCTGGCGCCGGGCCATCGGCCCGAACTCGTCGCGCATGGCCGCGTAGCGCGGCGCGGGGTTGAGCGGTCCCTCGGGGGCGGCGAAGGGATGGGCGCCGCCGCCGGCCAGCCGCAGCCGCCCGGCCGCGGCGGCGGCCAGGTCGCGCCGTGCGCCGGCAAGCTGGGCGGCAGCGCCGGCCACGGTCGTGCTCGGCGTGCTCAGAAGCTCGAGCTGGGCCTCGGGCAGCTCGGACTTGGCGCGGGCGTCGTCGCCCAGGGCGGCGAGCAGTTCGCGGGCGCGCGGCGCGAGGTCCAGCGTCGCGGGGTCGAGGACCATGAGCTCCTCCTCGAGCCCCACGGTCATGGGGCGCTCGCGGTCGAACCGGTGGCACAGGTGGTCGGGCTCGATCACGGTTTGAGGGCGGTGCGCCGGCGGGAAGGGGCACCACGCATGCGCCTCGCCGTCCCTCCGGGAGTCTTCCGCCCGCGGCCCGACAGCCGCATGCTGGCGGCGGTGGTGACCGAGCTGGTGTCGCCCCAAGACAGGGTGCTCGACCTGTGTACGGGCAGTGGCCTGCTCGCGGTCACCGCGGCGCTGGCCGGCGGCCGTGCAACGGCGGTCGACCTGTCGCGCCGCGCCGTGGCCACGGCGCGCCTCAACGGCAGGCTCAACGGCGTGCGGGTCGACGCCCGCCGCGGCAGCCTGTTCGGCCCCGTGGCCGGCGAGCGGTTCGACCTGATCGTTTCCAACCCGCCCTACATACCCGCTGCGCCGGGCGCGCGCACCACGCGCGCGGCGCGGGCGTGGGACGCGGGCGACGACGGCCGCGCGCTGCTGGACCCGCTGTGCGCCGGCGCCCCGGCGCACCTGCGCCCCGGGGGAGCGCTGCTGCTCGTGCACTCCCAGCTCGCCGGGATCGAGGCGACGCAGGCCGCGTGCGCGCGCGCCGGCCTGGCCTGTGCAGTGCTGCACGACCAACAGGGGCCACTGGGCGCGATCGGGCGCGAGCGGCTCGAGCACCTGGTGGCCGCGGGCGTCATCGGCGGCCACGGAGAGACGGAGCGCACCGCGGTGCTCCTGGCACGGGCGCCGGTGGCCGTGGAGTGAGCGGGCACGGGCCGCGGCTCAGGCCGCGGCCCGCAGCGCGTCCATCGGGGGGCGCACCACCCGCTCTGCCTCCGGCGGCCACGCCGAGTCGAGCGCCAGCCGGCCGTCGCGTCGCGCCCGGTCCAGCACCGTGGCCAGGACCTCGTCGGCCATCGGCCCCAGGCCCACGAGCGACTTGTGGGCGTTGCGCCGCGTGCCCAGGTCGACCTGGGCGATGGCCGCGGCGCCCGCCTCGCCGAGCACGTCGATCAGCATCCCGACCTCGACCCCGTAGCCGCCCTCGAACGGCAGGCGCCCCAGCAGCGCCCGCCGAGCGGCGATCTCGCCGGCCAGCGGCTGGCCCAGCCCCGCCAGCTCCGGGTACAGGCGGCGCAACAGCGGCCGGGCCAGGAGCTGGCTGACCCGGCCGCCCTCGTCGGGGACCTCGCGGCCGGCGTGGGTGAGGGGGCGGCGGTAGTCGCCCTTGACGAAGGCAAGGTCATCGCGGACGAGCAGCGGCCCGACGAGCCCGGCCACGAAGTGGGCGCCGAAGTCGCGCGAGTCGCCGTCGACGTAGCAGACGATGTCCTCGCGCAGGACCGACAGAGCCCGCCACATGACGTCGCCCTTGCCGGCGACGGGGCCCTCCTCACGCAGGAGCGACTCGCTGGCCAGGACCTCGGCTCGGGCCGCGACGGCCACCTCCGCGGTGGCGTCGGTGCAGCGATCGGCGACGACGACCACGCGATCGACCAGCCCGCGGTCGCGCAGGCCGACCGCAGCGGCGGCGATCGCGTCGATGGTGTGCTCCTCGTCGCGGGCGGGGATGCACACCGCGACCGAGGCCACGCGCCCGCTAGCAAGGCTCTCGACGGCCGTGAAGTCGGCGTGGTGGAAGGTGTTGTGGCTTGCCCAGCGGTCCATGGCCGGCCCCAACGATGACATCGCCATGGCGGCTTCCTCTACCCGCGTCGCGGTCCCCGCTGCGCAGCCGGTGCACCAGGCGTACGGGGGGCGACGGCCCGGCCGGTTGCCACTAGTGGTCCGTCCTGTGAGTCCGTGCG
>JBBJOB010000274.1:0-2822 GCA_037721455.1 Solirubrobacteraceae bacterium
ACCTCGAACGGCGCGGGCACGCTCAGCGCCGCGAACGCCCGCACCGCGTAGCGGTCGGTCATGCCCGCGACGTGGTCGGTGACCCGCTGGTGCAGGCCCGCCTCGCCCCGCACGGGAGGCAGGGCCTCGGGATGGTCGGCGAAGTGGTGGAACAGAGTGCTCACCACGCGCTCGATCTTGGCGTGCTCACGCCGCGCGGCGGCGCCCATGTAGACCTCGGCGAACATGAAGTCGCGCAGGGCGGTCATGGCCGACCCCGCGGCCTCGCCCTGCACGACCTCCCCGGCCCCCGAGGACGTCTCGACCAGGTCGTGCACGAGCGTGTCGATGCGCTGCGAGCCGGTGTCGCCGAGCTGCGCGATCGCGCCGGGCGGGAGGTCGGCCTCGTCGAGGACCCCGGCGCGCAGGGCGTCGTCGATGTCGTGGTTGAGGTAGGCGACGCGGTCCACCAGGCGCACGATGCGCCCCTCCAGCGTCGCGGGCAGCGGCGCGCGGCCGGAGTGGCACGCGATGCCGTCGCGCACCCGGGCGTCGAGGTTCAGCCCGGCGCCGTCGCGCTCCAGGCGCTCCACCACGCGCAGCGAGTGCTCGAAGTGGCGGAAGTGCCCGCCGAAGCGCGCGGCGGCGCAGCGGTCCAGCTCGGCCTCGCCGATGTGCCCGAAGGGCGGGTGGCCCAGGTCGTGGCCCAGGCCGATGGCCTCCGTGAGGTCCTCGTTGAGGCTCAGCGCCCGCGCGACGGTGCGGGCGACCTGGGTGACCTCGAGGGTGTGGGTCAGCCGCGTGCGGAAGTGGTCGCCCTCGGGCGCGACGAAGACCTGGGTCTTGTGCTTGAGGCGGCGGAAGGCCTTGCAGTGCACGATGCGGTCGCGGTCGCGCTGGAACGGCGAGCGCAGCGCGCAGTCGGGCTCCTCGACGACCCGCTGGGCGGACCACGACCGTGCCGCTGTGGGCGCCAGGTGGTCCTCCTCCCACGCCCGCCGCCGGTCGTGCAGGCTCGCGGCGACCGGACCCGCTGGCGCGTCGGTGTGCATGACGTCGATTCTGGCAGGGCGCCGGGCGGCGCCCAGGCGCCAGGTGTCACGGGAGGGCCCGCGTTCGTCACGGGAGTGTGCTGGGCCCGTACCAAGTCCTTCACATCCGCTTCACCACGCCGTCTGGGCGGGATGCTGCCGCCATGCACGACAAGACACGGCGGTGAATCGATGCCCGCCCGCAGCGATACCCTCGGGGACATGGCCACCGCCACGGCCCCGCCCGGCACCGCGCTCTGGTCGCCCGATCTCGACACCTACCACCGCATGGCCGAGCTTGGCCTTTTCGGCGAGCAGCGGGTGGAGCTCCTCGACGGGGTGCTCGTGGCGATGAGTCCGAAGAACGCTCCCCACGAGGAGGCGCTGCACTTCCTGACGGAGTGCGGGTTCACCACGATCGACCTGCGCACCCACCAGATCCGCAACCAGTCGTCGCTCTCGCTCGGCGAGGGCTGGGAGCCCGAACCCGACCTGGCCATCGTCCGCCGCGACGTCGAGCGGCCCTACCACCCCGGCACGGCGGAGCTGGTCTGCGAGGTCGCTGCAACCTCCCTGCGGATCGATCGCACGACCAAGCTCGCGCTCTACGCGCGGGCCGGCATCCCCGAGTACTGGGTCGTGGACGTCAATGCTCGGGTCGTCGAGGTGCACACCGAGCCGCAGAAAGGCTCCTACGCCACCACGATCCGGCTCGGATCGGGCACCCTCGCCGCCCAGCGCGTTCCCTTCAACGTGCCGCTGGACGATCTCTGGGCGGCCACGCCACCCCGCTGACCGTCATCCGCCGGTCGCCGCCCGCAGGCGCGTGCCCGCGTGGTGCTCGGCCATCGCGGCGATGGCCCGCTCGGCCTGGCGCAGGTGGCGCGGCTCCGCGGTGGGCGCCTGGGCCAGCGGGCGGCCCAGAGCGTCGCACAGGAATGCGTGTGCCCCGGCGTCCAGCGGGAAGGCCGAGGCCTCGCAGGCGTCGCAGACCACGCCGCCCGCCGCGCCGGAGAACCCGCTGAGGTGCTCACGCTCCCCGCAGGCCGCGCAGGCCCCGAGCTGGGGGGCGAAGCCGGCGGCCAGCAGCAGCTTGAGGCGGAAGGCGAGCTGGTTGGCGTGGCCGGCGTGCGCGGCGTCGGCGTCGAGCAGACCCAGTTCCGCGCACAGCAGGTTGTAGGCCGGGCCCTGGGGCTCGGCGCTGTCGATCAGCCGCGCGACCGCGTCGCAGGCGCGTCCCGCCGCGTCCAGCGCACGGCCGTCCTCGCGCAGGCGGCGGTGGGGCTGGATGGTGTCCGCACCGGTGACCGTGAGCAGGTCGCTGCGCGGGCGGGCGGGTTCGTACAGGAGCAGCGCGACGCGGGAGAAGGGCTCCAGCCGCCCGCCGAAGCGGCTGCGCGTGCGGCGCACGCCCTTGGCGATCGCCGACAACCGGCCTCGTGTCGGGCTGAGCAGGTGCAGGATGCGGTCGGCCTCGCCGAAGCGCATCGAGCGCAACACAACGGCCTCGAGCTTCAGCGAGCCGGCCATCAGGGGGTCACTACTCTTGATGAAGCGATGAGCAAGATCACGGTCTACACCACGGTTCCCTGCGGCTACTGCACCCGCGTGAAGTCCCTCTTGGACCAGCGCGGCCTCGAGTACGAGGAGATCAATCTCGCACGCGATGCGGACGGCAGGGGCAAGCTCCTGGAGCGCACGGGCATGATGACCTTCCCCCAGGTCTTCGTGGGCGACGAGCTCGTCGGCGGGTTCACCGAGACCCTCCAGGCCCAGCGCTCCGGGCGGCTGAGCGAGCTCCTCGCGGCCTGA
>JBBJOB010000054.1:0-10756 GCA_037721455.1 Solirubrobacteraceae bacterium
CTCTCAAGTTCGGACCGAGAACGGCTTTCGCCTCCGGTCCTCTCAAGTTCGGACCGAGAACGGCTTTCGCCTCCGGTCCTCTCAAGTTCGGACCTACGGCGACGTGTCCAAGAGCGCTTCGAGCAGTGCCCGCACGCCGAGGGGCCCGTCGACCATCGCGTCGGCCGCCTCGGTCAGGCCGGTGGGTGTCTCGTCGGAGGCCACCCCGACGCAGGCAGCGGTGTCGAGGCGGCCCTCCTCGACAAGGCTGCGCAGGCTCGCGAAGGCATCGAGGTCGGTCAGGTCGTCGCCGACGTAGAGCGCCGCGCGGATGGGCCGGTCGGCCAGCAGGCGCACCACACCCCGGCCCTTGTCCAGCGGCACGGGCGGGCGGACCTCGAGCACCTTGCGCCCGAAGTGGACGGCCAGGCCCTGCACATCGGCGGCCTCGGCCAGGCCTCGTGCCGCCTGCTCCGCGGCGGCCTCGTCAGGGGCCCCGCGCCAGTGGTACGCGGCGATCGCGTTCTTGTCCTCGCGGCGCACCCGCAGGCGGTCCAGCTCCTCGGTCCACGTCTCCCGCGCGAAGGCGTGCACCCGTGGGGCCCAGGTCGCGACCTCAGGGTCGAGCTCGACGCCTCCGCCGCCAGGGAGCAGCATCTCGGCGCCGTGGTTGCCCACGTACGCGATCGAGCCCAGCGAGACGATGCGCCGGGCGATGGCCGCCTCGCGCCCGCTCACACAGGCCACCAGCCCGTAGCGCTTGGCGACCCCGATGAGTTGCGCGCGGGTGGGCTCGGGCACGGCCGCGTCGTCGGCGTGGCGCACGATCGGGGCCAGGGTGCCGTCCACGTCGAGCAGCACCGCAGCCTCACGGGGCTGGGCGCGCAGCGGCCGCAGCGCCTGAGCGAGCGTTGCCTGGGCGGTCACCCCCACAGGATGCCTGATTCGAGCGCGCCGGCTAATGGTTGATTCCGTTCCGCGGGTGGCGGAGCGGGATCGCGAGAGGACATAGAAAGGGTGTCGAAGGTCGGCGTTGCTTACGCCAACGTCGACTCCCTCAAGGAGGCGGTCCACGTGACCGCCGATCTCGACACTAGTGGTCCCTCCGGTGAGTCCCGCGCCGTTTCGCCGGGCGAACCAGCACGCGACCCGCCGGACGAACCACTGGCCGGGTGTGGCGTTGCGCGATCGACCATCATGGGCGCGATGGTGTCGCGGCGAACCCTGACGCTGGCCGGGGTGGGGACCGCGGCTGGCCTGTTCAGCGGCCTCTTCGGTGTGGGCGGGGGCATCGTCATGGTGCCCATGTTGGTCCTGGCACTGGGCTACGGCGAGCGGGAGGCCACGGGCACGTCGCTGGCCGCCATCGTGGTGATCGCCGGCGTCGCCGCGGCCGTCCAGGGCCTCTACGGCAACGTCCGCCTCGAAGAGGCCGCGCTCGTGGGGGTTCCCGCGGTCGGGGGCGTTCTGTTCGGCACGTGGCTCCAACAGCGGGTGCCCACCAAGGCGATCTCCCTGCTCTTCGCGGCCTTGTTGCTAGCCAGTGCCGTCGAGCTGGCGCTCCCGTGATCGTCGAGGCGATCGCCGTCGGACTGCTCGCCGGGGTCGCCTCCGGACTGCTGGGCGTAGGCGGCGGCGCGATCATCGTGCCTGGGCTTGTGATCTTCCTGGGCCTCGGTCAGATAGAGGCCGAGGCAACGTCCCTGCTGGCCATCGTGCCCATTGCGCTGGTCGGGGCCTGGCGCCAGCGGCGCTACGGCAACGTGCGCCTGGGCGAGGGCGCGCGCCTCGGCCTGCTGGCCGTCACGGGCGCCGTCGCGGGGGCGGTCCTTGCCAACGTCCTGCCCGTGCGCGCCATCGAGCTGGCCTTCGCGGCGCTGCTCGTCGCGGTGGCGCTGCAACTCGTGCGCGGTGCGCTGCGCACGGACGGGTAGGGACTGGAGCGCCGCGATAAGATTTAGAGCATGCGCACCTCTTCGCCTGATCGAATGCCGTCGTCGGATCTCAGCTCATCGTCGGGTGCCTCCCTGGCCAAGAAGGCCGGAGTTGTGCTGATCGTCGGTGTCGCGGCCTGGCTCCTGCTGAAGGTCGTCATCGGCGTCGTCACCAGCTTCGCCTTCGCGGTGGTCGGTGTCGTGGCGCTGGTCGCCGTCCTCTGGGCGGCCAACAAGCTCCTGTAGACCGGGGCTGACGGAGCGGCGTAGGAGTCGAACCTACCCACGACGGGGTCGCCGCCGCTTGACCGGCTTTGAAGGCCGGGTGGGCCACCGGGCCCAGCCGCTCCATGAGCGGCAAGCCTACGGTCCCAGCCTGCTCAACCGCCGGGCGAGAGCCCGTGCTCGAGCGCCTGCTTGACCGTGGCGTCCAGCGCGTTGAGGCGGTACAGCGCGAGCGCCTCGGTCGAGGCGAAGCGCCGGCCGGGCGCCGCGTCGGGGCCGTGGTGGGTGAGGACGCAGTGTGCCAACGCCAGGCGGCGACCGACGGCGAGGTCGACGTGCGCCGCTCGCTCGTCGAGCAGACGCAGCCCCAGCTCCACGTGGCCCAGGAGGCGACCCTCCTCACTCAGGCCGATGTAGGCGCCGTAGGTGAACTCGCGCGTCTTGCCCAGGTCGTGCACCAGCGCTGCGGTGAGCAGGAGGTCACGGTCCAGGCGCGGGTGCAGCTGCGCCGCCTCGAGCGCCAGTGTGCCTACCGCGACGGTGTGCTCCAGAAGGCCGCCCAGGTAGGCGTGGTGGCCGGTGCGCGTGCACGGCGCGCGGCGCCACGCGGCGCGCAGCACCTCGTCGGCCAACAGAGCCACGAGCAGGCGGGCGCAGCCCGCCTCGAACACCTCCCCCGCGAGGTGCTCGAGGAAGCCGTCGAGCTCGTCAAGGTCGCGGTAGGCGACCGGGAGGAAGGCTGCCGGGTCGATCTCCGGCGCCTGTATCAAGGCACGCACCTCGAGCTGCAGCTCGTCGCGAAACCGCTGCACGGAAGCGGAGACACGCACGAGGTCACCACGCTCAAACCGCCCTGCGAGCACGTCGGCATCGCGGAACGCACGGGCTGCGATCGCTCCGCTGCGATCGCGCAGCTCGAGCGCCAGATAGGGCGTTCCGCTGCGGGCGAGCAGCCGCTCCTTGCGGGTGCACGCGAGCACAAGGTCCACCTCCTGGCCGGCGCGCAGCGAGGCCACCGTGGGGGGCGTGTGAGCGGGTGTCGTGGCGGCGGGCGGCACGAACCCATCATGTACGGTGGCCCGGATGCCGCCACTGATCTGGGAGCACCGTCCGGACGGGCTCCGCGCCCCGGCGCTGATCGCCGCCTTCCAGGGTTGGAACGACGCGGGCGATGCGGCCTCCGCGGCCCTCTCCTACGTCGGTGCCACGCTCGGCGCTCAGCGCTTCGCGCAGATCGATCCCGAGGACTTCTTCGACTTCCAGGCCACTCGGCCGAAGGTGCGCATCGAGGACGGCGGGCTGCGCGAGATCGACTGGCCGTCGATCGAGATCTTCGAGGTGCGCGTGCCACGCGCGCCGCGCGACCTGGTGCTGGTGCAGGGCGTCGAGCCGTCCATGCGCTGGCGCTCGTTCTCACGCATCGTGTTGGACCTTGCCGAGGCACTGGGCTGCCAGCTCGCGGTGACCTTGGGGGCGCTGCTGGCCGACGTCCCGCACTCCCGGCCGGTGCACGTCACCGGCTTGAGTTCCGACGACGCGCTGGTGGCCAACATGGGCCTGGATCGCTCCGGATACCAGGGTCCGACGGGCATCGTCGGGGTGCTCCACGCAGCCTTCGACCAGGCCGGACTGCCCGCCGCGTCGCTGTGGGCGGGCGTGCCCCACTACGTCGCCGCGGCACCCAATCCGAAGGCCGCACTGGCCCTCGTGCGCAAGCTCGAGGCGCTTGTCGGCGTGTCCGTCGACGCCGGCGAGCTCGAGGGCCACGCGGCCGAGTACGAGCGCCAGGTCAGCGCCGCGGTGGCCAGCGATCCCGACGTGCAGGCCTTCGTGGAGCGTCTGGAGGAGGCGGCCGCGGAGGAGCAGGCCGAGCAGCCTCCGGAGCATGTTCCCTCGGGTGACGTGATCGCCCGCGACTTCCAGCGCTTCCTGCGCCAGCGCGGGCCCGAGCGGTAGGAACCGCCCCTTCCCGGGGCGTGCTGCATCACACACATCACCTGGCGCTACCGCTCCGCGGCCGGGCACGCGATCCGGAAGTCGCACATGGAGCAGGCGGTGTGTGAGGGGGTGGGCTCGAAGCCCTGGGCCTGGATGCCCTCGGCGACGGTCATGACGGTCTCGGTGACCCAGGCGGGGTCGATCTCCTCGCGGGGCACGCGGACCTTCTTGTCGTCCAGGACGTAGAGGTAGGCCTGCTCGGCGGTCTCCAGGCCCCAGGCCTCGCGGGCGGCCACCGCGTAGAGCGAGAGCTGGACGTCGTCGCGCAGCGCGGCGGCCGTGCGCGGGCGGCCGGTCTTGTAGTCGATGAGCTCGTGGTCGCCGCCGGACAGGCGGTCGACGCGGTCCACACGGCCGCGCAGGGTGTGGGGGCCCATGCGAAAGGAGAAGGAGCGCTCGAACCAGACGGGCTCGACGGGCTCGCCCTCCAGCCGCTCGTGGTAGCGGCGCAGCGCGGTTTCGGCCTTCCCGCGTAGCTGGCGCTCCTGCTCGCTGTCGCCGAAGCCGCCGCGCCGCCAACCGTCGGCCAGCAGCCCCAGCAGCTCGTCCTGTGTGCCCGGGCTGGGTGGGGACGATGTCCGGTGGAAGCGCTCCAGCACCTGGTGGACGACGATCCCGAAGCGCTGGTTGAGCGTGGGCTCCTGGGGGATGCGAAAGACCCGTGCGAACTTGTACTTCAACGGGCACGTGCGGTAGGTCTCGATGTCGGAGGCCGAGAGGGCGAGCCCCTCCCCCCGGCGGGGCAGGAAGGCCTCCAGCGACGGCTCGCTGCGCGCGGCGGCGCCGGCCGCTCGCGCGCGGCCATCGGCCTCGGCGCCCAGCAGCACCTCGTCGAGCGCGGAGCTGAGCAGGATCTCGCGCTGCTGGGCGGTCACCGCGCCGCCCAGCCGTGCGTTGACCGCGGCCAGCGCGTCGCCCAGCGGCTGGCCGGCCGGGCGCTCGAGCAGCGCGCCGACCTTGACCAGCTCGAGGAAGCGCACCACGGCGTGGCCGAGATCCAGGTCGGTGTCCAGGCGCAGCTCGCCCAGGGCCTTGCCCACCCGCCCCACGTCGCCCAGCAGCTCGTCGCGGAGCTGCGTGTACGCCGCGTGCAGGGTCTCGGCGGGCCCGAAGAGGCCCTCCTCGTGGTCCTCCCACGAGAGGCCCAGCGCGGCGCGCGCCTCCTCTGCGAAGGGCGACGGCGGCTGCACCGCCCCCCGCTCGGAGGACGAGACGTAGGCCAGCACGGCCCCCTCCCGCGCGCGCGTCAGCCCGACGAGTGCCACCCGGCGCATCCGCGCGACGTGCGTGGCCCGCCCGTCCGCGGGCAGGCCCGCGGGCAGCAGCGCGTCGGGGATCGCCTTCGCGGGCGCACCCCCGGCCCCGGGCATGCGCGCCGCGTGGAGCCCGAGGACGAAGACGTGATCGAACTCGAGCCCGCCGGCGGCCTCCATGCCGATGACGCGCACCCCCTGCGGGGCATGGTCGGCCCCGGCCTCCTCCTCGCCCACCCCCGCGTCGCTGACCGCGGCCAGGTGGCGGGCGAAGTCGCGTGCGCTGGCCTGCGGCACGCGGCGCACGTGGGCGGCGGCCAGCTCGGCCAGGCGGGCCAGGTTGACCAGGCGCTCCACGACATCGGCCTGGGCGGCGAAGAGCTGCTGGCGGCGCAGGCCCAGGCGCTCGATCAGGCGGTGCACGAAGAGGTCGGGGCGCGCGGTGTCCAGCGCGGCGGCGGCGGAGCGGTGCAGGGCCAGGAAGGCGTGCACACGCTCGCGCGCCTCGGGCGGGAGCTGGGGGGACTCCAGGGCGGCGGCCAGCGCGGAGACCATGTCCAGCTTGCGCCGCCGGGCGATCTGCACGCAGCGCGCGAGGTCAGCGGAGCGCAGCTCGATCGGCGGGCGGGCCAGCGCGCGCACCGCGGCCCCCGCGTCGGTGGGGTCGACGAGGATGCGCAGCCAGGCCAGCACGTCGCGCACCTCGGCCCGCTGGAAGAGCGCCCCCGCGCCGACAATTCGGTGGGGCACGGCGCGCTCCTCCAGCGCGAGGGCCACGGCCTGGCCTTCCAGGCGCACCTCGCCCACCAGCACGCCGACGCGCGCGGGCGGCGTGCCCTCGCGCAGCAGGCGCTCGACCTCGCCGGCGACCGCCTGGGCCTGGGCCCGCTCGCTGGCGCAGCGCCAGAAGCGCACGGAGCCGCTCGTGCTCCCGGCGGGCCGGGCCTGCGTCGTCAGGCCCAGGCGTGGACCGGCCGGCGCCACGATCGCGTCCGCGGCACGCAGCACCGCCTCGGGGCAGCGGTGGGAGCGCTCCAGCACCACCTCGGCCAGGTCGGGATGGGCGGCGCGCAGGTCGGTCACGTTGCGGGTGACCGCGCCGCGCACGCGGGTGATCGCGGTGTCGTCGCACGCCGTCACCCAGAGGTTCCCCGCGCCGGCGCCGCCCGCGGTCCCGGCGGCCAGCAGGGTCATCAGGCGCATCGCCGCGAAGGGGAGGTCGGCCAGGCCGTCGACGAGCACGTGACGTACGCGTCCGCCCACCCGCGCGCGGACGTGGGGCCGGCGCTCCAGCAGCGCGATTGCGCGCAGCAACAGGTCGCCGCCGTCCAGCAGTCCCTGCTGGGCCAGGAGCCGCTCGTGCGCGGTGTACAGGGCGGCCAGCTCGCGTTCGCGGCCCGCCCGTGCGCGCTCGTCGTCGTCGCCCGTGGGGAGGGAGGCCGCCCAGCGCTCCACGCGCGCCGCCGTGATGCCCTCGGCCTTGAGCCGGTCGATGCGCTCCACCACGCCGGCCAGCAGGGCGGCTGGGTCGGCGGCCACGTCGTGGCGGCGCAGGCTGAGATCGTCGACGCGCTCGAGCAGCATCACCAGGCGCTCAGCCCGGCTCACCGGCACCGAGAAGGGATCCAGGCCCGCCTCCAGGGCCTCGTCGCGAAGCAGCCGGCCGCCCAGTTGCGAGGGCGCGCACACCGACAGGCGCTCGTACGGGCGCTCGAGGCGCTCCTCGACGCGCCGGCGCAGGTCGTCGGCCGCCGTGGGGCCGGGCGCCAGGGCGACGATGGCCTCCGGCGCCACCCCCTCGTCGGCCAGCCCGATGAAGTGCTCGACCAGCGCCGTGGTCTTCCCGGTGCCCGGGCCGCCCAGCACGAGCAGCGGCCCGGCGGTATGCGCGACGGCCCGCGCCTGCTCCGCGGTCAGGCTGGGTCCACCGGGGGATGGAGGCACCCGCCTAGGATAGGCGCCGGATGCCCGCCCGACCGCCCGCCGCCCTGGCCGTCGACTGGTCGGCCGTCTGCCGCCGGGCGGCCGACGGGCTGCGCGCCGTGCTGCGCGATGCGCCGACCAGCCGGGAGCGGGTCGTGGAGACCGGGGAGCGCGGGGAGGGCGGGGACCTGACGCTGGTCATCGACCAGCTCGCCGAAGACGCGGTGTTCTCCGAGCTCGGGCGCCTGCACGACGAGGGCGCGCGCTTCACCGCGGTCAGCGAGGAGCGCGGCGTCGTGGACTTCGGTGACCCCGACGTGCTGGTCGTCATCGACCCCATCGACGGCTCCATGAACACCAAGCGGGGCCTGTCGGCCCACGCGCTGTCGGTCGCCGTGGCCGACGGGCACACCATGGCCGACGTCGCCTTCGGGTACGTGCTCGACCTGGGCGCCGGGGAGGAGTGGATCGCCCGCCGCGGCGAGGGCGTGTGGCTGAACGGCGCGCCGCTGCCCGAGCCCCCACCCGAGCGTCGCCTGCCCGACGGGCGGCTGGAGCTCGTGGCCTTGGAGTCCGCCGACCCGCGCTGGGTGGCCGGCGCCGCCCGCGAGCTGTGCGAGCACACCGACCGCGTCCGCGCCCTGGGCGCCATCGCCGTCTCGCTGTGCCAGGTCGCCCTGACCCGCGTCGACGGCATGGCCACGCTGTGGCGCTGTCGCTCCGTGGACGCCGCTGCCGCACAGCTCGTCGTGCGCGAGAGCGGCGGCCTGGTGGAGTTCCCCGGGGTCGGCGGCCCGCTCGACGCGCCGCTGGACCTCGCGCCCCACGCCCCGGTCATCGCGGCGCGCAGCGAAGAGGCACTGGAGCGCATGCGCGCCGTCGCGACCGCCAACGGCGCATGATTCCCTGGGCGCTGGCCGAGCAGCTCGGCGCGACGGTGGCCGGCGACGGCCCGGCGGGTGCGCTGCCCGGCGACGTGGCCGCGCTGTGTGCCGACGCAGCGCAGCGGGTCGTGGAGGCCACGGGCATGGTGCCCTCGGCGCCGCTGCCCGTGGGCGAGGCGGTCGAGCGCCGCGCTTGGATCGCGGCCAACCTGCGCTCGCTGGACGCGATGCTCGCGCCGCTGACCGCGCGCGTGGGCCACGGCCTGGGCCCGCTCGAGGTCCCCGCCCGCGCGGCCGGCGGCTTGGTCATGGCGGGCGAGGCCGGCGCGCTGACGGGGCTGCTGGCCCAGCGCGTGCTGGGCCAGTACGAGCTCGTGCTCTTGGACGCGCGCAGCCGCCCGCGACTGCTGCTCGTACGGCCCAATGTGCTCGAGGCGGCCGCGCGGCTCGCCGTAGATCCGGCCAGCCTCCTGCGCTGGGTCTGCATCCACGAGGCGACCCACGCCGTGCAGTTCGGCGCCACCGGCTGGCTGCGGGAGCACCTCGCGGGGCTCCTGGGGGAGTTGATCGATGGGATGGAGGTCGGCGGTCGCCCGAGCGCGCCGCGGCTGTCCGATGTCGCCGCGCTGATGGCCCGCCTGCGCGAGGGCGGCCTGGTGCTCGCCTTCGCAGGGCCCGAGCGTCGCGAGCTGCTGGACCGCATCCAGGCCACGATGGCGCTGATCGAGGGCCACGCGGAGCACGTGATGGACCTCGTGGGCGAGCAGGCCCTGCCCGACCTCCCCCAGCTCCGCGCGGCCCTCGATCGCCGCCGCGCCCGCCAGCGCCCGCCGCTGGTGGCGCTGCTCGAGCGCCTGCTGGGCCTCGACCTCAAGCTGCGCCAGTACGAGCAGGGCCGGGTGTTCTGCGACGCCGTCGCGCGCGCCGGCGGCCAGGCCGCCCTGCGTCACGCGTTTGCGGGCCCCGACCTCGTGCCCACGGCTGGAGAGCTGGCCGACCCGGCCGCCTGGTTGCGACGGACGGGTGGGCCGCAGACAGCCCTGCGGGCCTGAACACGCCGAGGCCGCTCATCGATCAAGTGGCTTTCGGGCATCATCGGTTCCCTTGTGACGGCATTGAGCGCCCTCGCCGCTGAGCTGCTGCATCGCTTGGAGGCGACAGTCCAGCGGCGGCTCGAGGCAGAAGGACACGATCCGCCGTCGGCCGGCAGCGCCCGGGCGCTGCGGGCGCTGGCCGACGGCGTCGAGCGACCCCGCGCTCTGGCGACCTGGATGAACGTGACCCCGCAGGCGGCCGGACAGGCGGTCGATCGTCTCGAGCGGCGAGGGTGGGTGCAGCGGCGCACGAGCGCTGGAGACCGCCGCGCGGTGACGCTCGCCCTGACGCCGGCGGGCGAGCGGATGCTCGCGGCGGTGGAGCGCTGCGAGCGCGAGGCGGAGCTGGAGCTCGCCCGCGCCGTGGGGGCCGGCAGGCACCTGGCCGCGCGCACCGCCCTACGCGACCTCCTGCGCTCCACCGACGCGCCGTCGTGACGGTGTAGAAGCGCCTGGGCTGACCGCACCACGGCCGTCTCCGGTCGCCTTCGAGCGCGCGTCCGTCCTCGCCGCTCGACCGCCTGACGGCCCTCTGTCCGCCTCCCCGTAACCCTTGCGAGCGCGGGGTTTACAAACGTGTGTTCGTAGGTACCCTACGCGTAGAACATCATTAGAGCTAACGACCTTACCGCAAGGGTAGAAGGAGCAGGATGGCTGAGAACACCAACACAAGCGCCAAGACCAGCACCACCCGCAGCACCACGACCCCCGCCGCGCGTTCCGCGCAGCGCAAGGCCGCTGCCACGAAGCGCAGCACCACGGCCAAGAAGGGCGCGCAGACCCGTGCCGCCCGTGAGGGCAGCCAGGCACGCAGTCGTGCCGCGACCAAGGCCAAGCGCACCACCGAGCGCAAGGGGTCCTCGGCGGGTCAGAGCACCCGTTCGACTGCGCGTACGGCAAAGGCCGAGGCCCGCGGGCCGCTGCACCAGGTCGCCGACGTCGCCGAGAAGGGCGTCCTGATCCCGGTGGGCGCCGCGCTCGTCGCTCGTGAGAGCGTCGTCTCCACGGTCGACGGCCTGCGCACGACCTACACGTCGCGCGCCAAGGTCCGCACCGAGCTGCGCCGCTTCGAGCGTCGCGGGACCACCGCTCGCAACCGCGTCGAGCGCGAGGTCAAGAAGACCCGCACCCGCGTGGAGCGCGAGCTGCGTCAGCGCCGCAACCGCGTCCAGCGCGAGATCAAGCGCAACCGCACCCGCGTGGAGCGTGAGGTCAGCTCGCTGCGCCGCGATGTCGAGCGCGAGGTGCGCTCGTTCCGCCGCGATGTCGAGCGCGAGGGCACCACGGTGGCCAAGACCGCCGAGCTGGCCGGCCGTCGCGTCGAGAACGCCGTGCAGAGCGGGTTGACCGCCAGCACGCAGGCCGCCACGAAGGCGTCCCAGCGCGCGGCCGAGCGCGCCTAGCGCGGCAAGAGAACGGCTTTCGCCTTCGGTCCTCTCAAGTTCGGACCGTCGGCGACGTCACGG
>JBBJOB010000275.1:0-2810 GCA_037721455.1 Solirubrobacteraceae bacterium
TGGTCCTCGATCTGGCCGACCGGGCGGCCGTCGACCTCGACGGTGATGGCGCGGGAGACCGAGCCCTGGAGCCAGACCTTGAAGCGCTGGGCCTCGTCGACCTCGAACGTGCCCGTCACTTCGCCCGGGCCCTGGAAGGTCAGCGCGCCGGGATAGTTCTCGTAGGGCCCCCAGGCGGAGGAGTACTCCATCTCGGTGAGCTCGAGGACCGGGCCCACCGAGCGCTCGACGAAGGCCAGGCGCCCGCCCTGCACGTCGGCCTCCGCGACCAGCTCCTCGATCCCCTCGCACGACACCTCCGCAGTCTGGTTCAGCACGTCGGGGCCCAGCACCCGGTGGGCGGCCACATCGCGGTCGGTGCGCCGCCAGATCTCGTAGTGCTCGCCCTCCCAGGCCAGCTCGAAGGATGACGGAGGCCGGCTCGTCAAGGGACTGCGGCGCAGGACCATGTACGAGGCCTGCATGACGTAGTCGAGGACAAGGTCGTCGGGGTCCAGCGGGGTCTTGATGCTCGGCTTGCGGTCAGGATCGGCCAGCGCGTCGGGCGAGTAGGGCTCGCCGCGGTAGCTGTGGGGCCACTCCGGCTGAGCCCACACCGGACCGCTGCGCAGGAAGTACTCGGTGAACTCGTCGTTCTCGTTGAAGATGACGGGCCCCATACCGGCGAGGCGGTCGTTGATGTCCAGCAGCTCGGCGTAGCGGTCGTAGGGCGCGAGCGAGACGTCGTGGTAGGCCAGCGCGCTGCTGAGCAGCAGCCCGGCGGCCAGCGCGCCCAGCGCGGCCGTCCCTAGAGCGCGCAGCCAGCGCCCACCCTCGCGCAGCGCGTTGGCCCCCAGGAGGGCGAGGAGGACGACCGCGGGGGACGCGATCATCAGGACCTTCGCGTCGGCGTAGGGCGTCCCACGGCTGAGCAGGTAAGCGCTCACCACGCCCAGGGGGATCGTGAGCAGCAGTGGCCCCCACGCGCGGCGGCGCAGGGCCCACAGGCCGCCGAGCGCCACCGCGATCGCGATGAGCACGGAGATGACCTGCTGGAGCACTCGCTGATCGGGGAACAGCCGGAAGTCCCCCCTCAGCCACACGCCCAGCGTCTGGGCCGGTTGCAGCGGCTGGGCCAGGTGGCCCAGCTCGGAGCCGTCCTTTTCGGCCACCACCTCCGACGCGCCGTCCAGCGCGGCGCCCTGGACCGCCAGGGACGTGCTCAGCGCGATGAGGGTCGGCGCGAGCAGCACGCCGCCGAAGGCCACCACCGCCGCGAGCCAGGCGAGGTCGCGCGGACGGCGATGGCGCACCAGGCGGACGATCACGGCCACGAGGGCCACCAGTGCCAGGGGTCCCAGATAGGCGAAGGCGGCCGGCCCGAGAGCGCCGAGCATCGCCGCGGCCGGGACGACGAGCACGAGCAGTGAACGCGGCGATCGACGCTCGCGCAGGATCGCCGTGAGCAGCGCCGCGGCGGTCAGCAGCATCGCCATCGCAGCCATCTCCTTGATGGACCCCTGGAAGGCGAAGCCCACGACCAGCGACGCCTGGATGGCCAGGAACGCGATGACGGCCCGTACGCGCCGGCCGGGGACCCACGGCGCGATCAGGGCCGCGATGGCCAGGCAGCCGGCCACCGCCATCAGGGTGAGGAAGGGCTGGTAGAGCCACATGAGGTCGATCAGACCCAGCGGCGCCGTCACGCCCAGCGCCGCCTGGCCGCCGACCGGATAGGCCGTGCCGATGAGCGTCTGCCCCGAGAGCATCGTCTGCCCCGGGGCCAGCGACATCCAGTCGGGGCCACGGTCGGCGTACAGCCAGGACAGCGTGAGCTGGTGGGACGTGTCAGGCAGCAGTGTGTAACCCGCGAACGTCGGGGAGCCCGAGAGGAGGATCGGAGCCCCGAACACCGCGAACGTGCCCAGCGCGGCGATGGCCAGCGGGCGGTCCGGGCGCAGGGCGCGCAGCCGGTCGCGGCCGGCGACCAACCCGGCCAGCGCCAGGACGAGCAGGACGGGCAGCGCGAAGGGGGCGGTCGCACCCTCCTCGGTGATCAGTCGGCTGCCCGCGATGATCGCCGCCAGGCCGGCGGGCAGCAGCAGGGCGCCGGGCATCCTCCAGCCGGCGAGGCGCTCCAGCCCGAGGCCGAGCCCGAGGGCCAGCGCGGACAGCGCAAGGGGGTAGAGCACCCACGCGGCCAGCAGGCTCATCGCAACCGCCGCGAGGCTACGACGGGGTCCGGCGCAGTCCGAGGATGGACAGCAGGAAGCTCGAGAAGAACACCTGGATGCCCACGATCAGCAGCGTCGCGGCGAAGACCGCGAGCCGCTCCTCCGAGAGCGCGCCGAAGCCCCGGTCGACCCAGATGCCCAGGATCACCGACGCCATGATCAGGCCCGCCAGGATGATCGCGCCGCCCAGCAGGAGCCCGTGCTCGAGGCGAAACCGCGCGCGCATGCGATCGAACCACGGGTCGCGCTCGCCCATGAAGTAGGTCCCGTAGGCGTGCGCGCACAACCCCAGGGCGAGCACCTGCGTGCCGACGATCATGAACAGCGCACCCGCAACCATCGAGTGCAGCTGCCACTCGCGCCCGAAGACCGGGATCTGGGCCAGGGAGACCGCCGCGACCAGGAAGCCCAGCACGGCCAGCAGCGCGCCCGGGATGACGAACAGGTGCGTCGGCGAGTGCACCAGCAGGAAGCGCAGGTGGCGCCAGCCGTCGCGGAAGCTCGAGAGCTTGGACTGTCCGCCGCGCGGGTGGTACTCGATGGGGAACTCGCGGATGTCGAGCTTCTCCTTGGAGGCCCGGATGACCATCTCGGAGG
>JBBJOB010000276.1:0-2803 GCA_037721455.1 Solirubrobacteraceae bacterium
GCCTGCCCGTCACGCTCCGTACGAGACGGCGTCGGACCCGCGCGGGCCGCGGCGACACGAGAACCGTGCGAGCCGCTCGGCGATCGAGGGGGAGCCGATCCGCTCGCGCAGGCGCCTCCACAGCTCGGACTGCCACGGGCTCTGCGCTTCGGAGCCCGCCGCCCACGCCCGCAGCAGTTCGGGCCGGTGCAGCCCGTAGCGATCGAACAGACCGGCCAGGTGGGGGTGGTGGCGGCGCTGGAGGCCGGGGGGAACGGCGTGACTTGGATCGCGGCCGACATCGCCGAGGCCGGGGTCGAGGCAGTCCTGGCGCCGGTCCGCGAGGAGGCCGTGCGGTCAGCTTGCGTCGTGATCGCCGGCGCCGACGGCCGCCCCGTGGCCCTACAGGCCCGGACCGGTGATGCGCTTCGTGCCGTCGGGGCCCGCCACATAGACCTGCCAGGCGTACAGCGCGTAGAAGTGGCGCGGGTCGCGGTCGATGGCCCCGGCGTGGCGGCTGACGGCCTCGCCGTAGGAGGTCGAGCGGTTGTAGGCGAACAGCGCGCCTTCCTGGTCCTCTGGTGCGCCCGAGGCGCTGAGGTAGTTGGCCGCCCCGAGGATGGCGTCGCGCGGATCGTCTATCTCGCCGCCCATGCCGTAGGCCTCCCATGTGGCGGGGATGAACTGCATCGGGCCCTGGGCTCCGGCCACGCTGCTGTTGCGCAGGCGCCCGAAGCCCGACTCGACGAGATTGACCGCGGCCAGCAGCTCCCAGCGCACGTCGAAGCGCTCCGCCGCTGCGTCGTAGTGCTCGCGCAGGAGGTCGGGCGGCTCGGGTGGGCCCGTGCGGATGGGCGGCGGCTCGGGCTCGTCGCCGCCCCCGTCGTCATCGGGGTCGCCCTCGGGGATGTCGGCCAGCGCCCGGCGCGCGGCCACGGTGTCGGCGGCTTCGTCGCGCACGTCGGCGGGCAGGAGCGCGAGGGTCCTATCGCCCAGGCGCGGCTGCCCGTTCATGGCGAACGCGAGGCGTTGCTGATGCATGGCCAGCAGCACAAGGTTCTCCGGCGGGCGCTCGCGCAGGGGGTTGCCCTCCGCCGTCCACGCGTCGATCGCCATGCGCAGCGCGCGGGTCGTCTGCGTCACCTCGGCGGCCAGGAGTTGGGGGGTGACGGGCAGGACCGCGTCGGGCGACGGCGGACCCGGAGGCCGGGTCGGAGCGGCGGGCGCCGCGGGGCGCGAGCCCTCCTCCTCGCCGCCGGCGACGAGCAGAACCACGAGCATCACGGTCGCGGCCATCGCCAGGGCCGCGAGGATCAGCACGGGCGGTCGCAGGCCGGGCGGGCGGGGCACGTCTCCCGAGGCTAGCCGCCGTTACGCTGCGCGGACGCCGTGTCCCGCCGCGACCAGATCCGGATGACCAACGAGGAGGTGGGCGTCTTGCTCGAGGAGGAGCGGACCCTCGTCCACCGTGACACCGACGGGGTGGCCGACCTGGGCGCTGAGATCCTCACGCGCTACGGGCCGGGCGATGAGCCCACCGACGAGATGCGCGCGGCAGTTGCCGCGCAGGCGGCCAAGCGGGTGGGCCTGGAGCTCGGCGAGACGCAGCGGGCCACGTGGGACCACCGGAAACTGAGCGCGGGCACGTACTGATGAAGGGGCTCATCCTGTCGGGTGGCAAGGGCACGCGCCTGCGCCCCATCACCCACACGAGCGCCAAGCAGCTCGTGCCGGTGGCCAACAAGCCCGTGCTGTTCTACGGCCTGGAGGCGATGGCGCAGGCGGGCATCGAGGAGGTGGGGATCATCATTGCGCCCGAGACGGGCGGCGAGATCCGCGAGACCACGGGCGACGGCTCGCGCTTCGGCCTGCGCATCACCTACATCGAGCAGGCGCAGCCGCTGGGGCTGGCCCACGCGGTGCTGACCGCCGAGCCGTTCCTGGGCGAGGACTCCTTCGTGATGTACCTGGGCGACAACCTGCTCCAGGGCGGGATCGTGGAGCTCGTGGCCGCCTTTCGCGAGCACCGCCCCGAGGCCCTCATCCTCCTCACCCCGGTGCCCGACCCCGAGAACTACGGCGTGGCCGAGCTGGAGGACGGGCGCGTGGTGCGCCTGGCCGAGAAGCCGGCCCAGCCGGCCACCGACCTGGCGTTGGTGGGCGTCTACATGTTCACCCCGGCCATCCACGACGCGGCGCGGGCCATCACGCCCAGTGTGCGGGGCGAGTTGGAGATCACCGACGCGATCCAGCACCTGGTCGACACAGACCGCCGCGTGGAGCCCCACGTCGTGCGGGGGTGGTGGAAGGACACCGGCCGCCTGGACGACATGCTGGAGGCCAACCGCCTGGTGCTCGACCGCGTCGATGCGCGGGTCGAGGGCGAGCTCGTCGACTCCTCCTGCGACGGACGCGTGGTGGTCGAGCCGGGGGCACGCCTGGAGCGCTCGACGGTGCGCGGCCCGGCGATCATCGGCGCGGGTGCGCGGCTGGTGGACTGCTACGTGGGCCCCTACACCGCGATCGGCGAGGACTGCACGATCGAGCGTGCGGAGGTGGAGCACTCCATCCTGCTGGCCGGCTCGTCGGTCACCGGGCTGGAGGGCCGTATGGAGAGCTCCCTGCTGGGGCGCAACGTCAGGATCGGCCGCGGCGCCGGCCAGCCGCGCGCGTACCGGTTCATGGTGGGCGACAACAGCGAGATCGGGATCCTGTGAGTAACGTCGACCGAAGGTCCGAGCTTGCGAGGACCGCAGGGCGAAACTCGGTGTCCGAGCTTGCGAGGACCGCAGGGCGAAACTCGGTGTCCGAGCTTGCGAGGACC
>JBBJOB010000277.1:0-2796 GCA_037721455.1 Solirubrobacteraceae bacterium
AGCGAACCTGAGCGAGTCGAGGAGAGAGAGCATGACGACCACCGCGGCGACCGAGCTGGACGGAAAGGGCGTCGAGGCGGCGACCATCGCGGAGGCCTTCCCAGGAGCCCGCGACCTTCCTGCGCGCCGGGATCCCGCTGGCCATCGGCGTCGTGCTGTGGCTGCTCAACCAGCGCTTCGGCGGCGGGCGGCGGGAGATGGACACCGGGGTGCTGCAGGCCGTCGAGAAGCCGACGGACGATCGCGGCTAGACCGCGGGGCGACGCTTCACGCGGACGTAGCGGACCCGCGGCTCATCGCATCGAACCATTCCGACGCGGGGCGCTGCCACAGCAGGTAGACGATCACCCCGGCCAGGATGAGCGACACCACACCGAAACCCAGTGCCAAAGGCGGTAACGCCGTTCCCGCCGCCGCTCCGCTGATGGAGGCCAGGAGGGAGAGGATGTTCAGGACGTCAGCCTTGAGCTCGCGCGCGGCGGCGCGTTGGCCTCGCCGCTGTTGCCCGGCTTCGCGCGTGCCGTGGACGAGCTGTTCGCGAGCTGAGGTCAAGCCCATGCCCTAGTTGACGTGCTCGCGCGTGACGTGCGCGGGCGTCGGGCAGCCCAGGAGCAGGAGGGCGAGGTGGAGCTCGTCGCGCAGGAGCTCGAGGACGTGGCGTGCCCCTGCCTCCCCGCTGGCGGCCAAGCCCCACAGCGCCGGGCGGCCGACCAGGACGGCGCGGGCGCCCAGGGCCAGGGCGACGGCGACGTCGGTCCCCCGGCGGATCCCGCCGTCCATCAGGACCTCGAGGCGGCCGCCGACCGCGTCGACGACCTCGGGGAGGAGGTCGATGGAGGCGGCGACGCCGTCGAGCTGGCGGCCACCATGGTTGGAGACCACGACCGCGGCGGCGCCGTGCTCGCAGGCCAGGGCGGCGTCCTGGGCGGTCTGGATGCCCTTGACCACCACCGGGAGGTCGAGCTCGCCGGCCAGGCGCTCGACCGCGGCCCAGGTCAGCGACGCGTCGACCAGGGAGAAGAACTCGGCGGGCGTCGGGCACGCATCCGTCCCCAGCGCCGCGCGCACCGCAGGCATGTCCACGCCGGGCGGGACGGCGAAGCCCGTGCGCAGGTCGCGCTCGCGCCGTCCGGCGCGCGGGGCGTCGGCGGTGAGCACGATGGCGTCGAACCCGCACTCGACCGCCTCGTCGCACAGTGCCCTGGTCACCGCGGCGTCGCGGAAGGCGTAGAGCTGGAACCAGCGTGGCGCGGGCGGGGCGTGCTCGCACACCTCGCGCGGCCGCGACGTGGCCAGGGTCGAGAGCGTGAAGATCGTCCCCGCGGCGGCAGCCGCGCGGGCCATGCCGGGCTCGCCGTCGGGGTGGGCCAGGCGCTGCAGTGCGGTGGGGGCGACAAGGATGGGCATCGCGACCTCGCTGCCCAGCACCGTGGTGGCCGTGCAGACGTCGCCGACGTCGACGAGCACCCGTGGGCGCAGCCGCCGGCGCGCGAAGGCATCGACGTTGTCGCGCAGGGTGCGCTCGTCGCCCGCGCCGCCCGCGTAGTAGCCCAGTACGCCGGGCTCGAGGCGGGTCGCGGCCAGCGCCTCGTAGTCGGCGACGTTGACTGGTTCCATCGGCGGCGCAGGCTATCGCCGGGTGTGGCAACCTCGCGCCGTGCGCGCCGTTCGCCGCCCGGCAGGGGACCCTCGGTGAGCCGCGCCTGGGAGCTGCTCGCGCTGCGCCTGCTGGCAGTTACGATCATCGGCGGCTGTCTCGCGCTGCAGATCGACGGCGCCGAGCAGGTCGTGCGCACGGCCCGCGCGGTCGCCGCGTGGGCTGCTCTCCTCATCGCCCTCGCCGTGCTGGCGGTCGCCGGCCTGGCCCAACCGGTGGTCCCGGGACGCCGCCGCGCCATCGCCGTCGCCTCGATCGGGTTCGCCGTGGGCGCGGCGCTGGGCTGGGCGTCGGCGGCCCTCGTCACACTTCCCGGCGGCGAGGGCTGGACCCTCGTGGCGGCAGTGACGGTCGGCCTCGCGGTCGGGGCGCGGGCGGGCATCGAGGCCGAGCGTCGCCTCACCGAGGATGCGGTGGCGCTTCCCGTCGACTCTGCCGACGCCTACGCGGCCCACGTGCGTCGGCTGCGTGCCCGTGGGGCGCTGGCCACAGCCGCGAGCCGCGGCACGGCGCTGCGCGAGCACCTCGACGGCCTGCCGGTCGCCCGGGCCGTGCTCGTCCTGGGTCTCGGCGGGCTGGCGCTGCTCGTGCTCCTCCGCGGGCTCGAGGCGGTGGATGCCCCGCCCGGCGTGCTGCTGATCGTCCTGGTCATCGCCGTTCCGGCCCTCCTGCTGGCCGTCGGCCTCGCGGGGCTGCTCATGACGTTGCCACTGAGCGTCGTCGCGCCCGCCGCCGCCGCCACCGCGAGACGTCGCCTCGCCCAGCGCGTCTCCTGGATCCAGCCGCTGCCCGATCTGCTGGCCTCCGCGCTGGTCAGCCTGCTGGTGCAGACGGGCCCGACCCGGCGCCGGCCGGAGCGGGAGATCGACGGCTGAGTGACCGCCGCCGGTCCACCCGTGGTGGGCCTCCTATCCTCAGGGCATGGCCTCAGCGCGACAGATCCACGTCGGCGGCGTGCCCATCGGCGGCGGCGCCCCGGTGGCCGTGCAGACGATGACCAAGACCGAGACGGCGAACCTTCCCGCCACCATGGCCCAGATCCGCACGGTGGCCGAGGCGGGGGCCGACATCGTGCGCGTCGCCGTCCCGCGCGAGAAGGACGTCGACGCGCTGCGCACCATCGTGCGCGAGTCGCCGAT
>JBBJOB010000278.1:0-2794 GCA_037721455.1 Solirubrobacteraceae bacterium
CGGGCGCGGCGGCGACGGGCCCGGACGCGGGGGAGGCCCCGGGCGTGGTGGCGACCGCGGCCGCCCCGGTCGCGGCGACCGCGTCAGCCGCGAGGAACTGGAGGCCTTCGCCCGCGGGGGGACGCTGACCAGCAAGGTCCGCATCGTGGACCCCGCCGCCGAGAAGCGGGAGCGTGAGGTTCAGCGCAAGGAGGAGCGCGAACGTAAGCGCCAGGCCGAGCGCGAGCGCCTCGCCCGCCTGGGCTACTGAGCCTGCCGCTCCCGCCGGGCGAGCCGAGCCCGGGCGGTCCGAGCGAGCCTCATGCTGCCGGTTCCGGCGGGCGGCGAGCGGAACCCTCTCACCCGGTGACTCGCGCGGCGAGCAGCGCGAGGTCGTCGCGCTGCTTGCCGCGGCCGACGAGCTCGTCGCACAGGGAGTCGAGCACCTGGGCCGGGGCCAGGCCCCTACAGGCCTCCAGCTGCCTCGCGATGCGCGCCTCGCTGTTGAAGTCCACCGGAGCGTGGGCGTCGATGAGTCCGTCGGTGTAGAGCACGAGGGTGTCGCCGGCGGCCAGCGCGAGCTCGACCTCGCCAAAGCGGGGGTCGGCGACCGCTCCCAGCATCGTGCCGTGCGCGCCCGCCCCCTCCACCGCTCCGCCGGCGCGGAGCACCATGGGCGGGGGATGGCCGGCCAGCGCGACACGCAGCGCCCGCCCTCCGTCCGCCCCCGGCAGCGAGATCGCCGCCAGCGCCACCGTGCAGCGCGGGGCGGCCAGGTCGTCGGCGCCCTCCGCGTCGCCCAGCAGGACATCGTTCAACGCCAGCAGGATCGCGGACAACGAACGCTCGTAGAGCGCCGCCGTGCGGAGGGTGTGGCGCACCAGCGCGAGCGAGCCTGCCGCGGCCAGGCCCTTGCCCTGGATGTCGCCCAGCACGAGCAGCGCCGTCCCGTCGTGCCAGGCCATCGCGTCGTAGAGGTCGCCCCCCACCACGTACTCGGCCGCGGCGGGCTGGTAGCGCGCCGCGACCTCCAGGCCCGGGAGGTCGGGCAGGCGGCGGGGCAGCAGGCTGCGGGCCAGGCCGCTGGCAGCGGCGTGCTCGCTGGCCAGCGCGCGCTGGAGCTCTGTGCGCTCGCGCACCTGCTCGGTCACCTCGAGGTAGACCGTGAGTACGCCCTCCGGACGGTCACCGAGGAGAATGGGCGCAAAGGTGACGTCGTAGTAGCGCGAGCCCTCGAAGGCGTCCTCATCGGCGAAGGCCACGGGCAGCGCGGCGACGTGCAGGGTCTCCCCCGACGCCATGACCCCGCCGTAGATCTCGCGGGCCTGCACGAGGACCTCGGGGTAGGCCGCCAGCGCCTCCTCCATCGGGCGGTCCACGATCTCCAGGTCGGTGGGCAGCATCGTCCTTGCCCGCGGGTTGACGGCCACGTAGCGCAGCTCCTCCCCCCACAAGACCGCAATGCCCACCGGAACCTGGTCGATGACCCGGTCGAGGATCGCCCGCTCGCGGGCCAGCTCCTGCAGGGCGGTGTGCTCCCTGGTGACCTCGCGCACCACGGCCACCACGCAGCGCCCATCGTCGGGTGCCTCGACCGGAAGGGCGGTGACCTTCCACGAGCGGCCGCCCGACTCCTCGGGCACGTCCAGCCCGCGCCGGCCCGCTCGCACGGCCTCGCGCACGACAGCGGCCAGGCCGGTGCGCTGCGGCGCCACATCGTCAAGGCGCCGGCCCAGCGCCCGCTCCCGCGGGGTCCCGAGCTGGTCGGCCATGGCCTGGTTGAGCGCGACGAGGCGCAGGTCGGCATCGAGGAAGGCGTAGCCCGCGGGCAGACCCTCGAACATGCCGCCCAGCAGGGACGCGGCGTCGATGCGGGGCGGCGTCGCCGTCAAGGACGACAATCCTAGGTGGGAACCGCGGCAGGCGGGTAGCCTCGCTCCTCGATGACCGTCACCAGCCTGTGCGACGAGACCGGCGCCTTCCGCCGCCCGCCCTCGGCCTTCCGCGGCTGGATCGAGCCGGGCGGCGAGCACCCCCCCGAGGCCGGGCGCTACCACCTCTACGTCAGCCTGGCCTGTCCCTGGGCCCACCGCACGATCATCGCGCGGCGCCTCAAGGGCCTGGAGGAGGTCGTCTCCCTCTCGCTCGTCGACCCGATCCGCGACGACGACGGCTGGGCCTTCACCGGCGGGCGGTTCACCGACCCGGTCAACGGCTTCAACCTGCTCGCGCAGGCCTACGACGCGACCGACACCGCCTACACCGGGCGCATCAGCGTGCCCGTGCTGTGGGACCGCGAGCACGGCGTGATCGGCGAGATCGTGAATAACGAGTCGGCCGACATCCTGCGCATCCTCGACACGGCCTTCGGGGACTTGGCCGACGACAGCGTCGTCCTTTGCCCGCCCGAGCTGCGCGAGGAGATCGACGCGGTCAACGAGCGCGTGTACGAGACGCTCAACAACGGCGTCTACGCCAGCGGCTTCGCGCGCACCCAGGAGGCCTACGAGGCGGCGGTCTTGCCGCTGTTCGAGACGCTGGACTGGCTCGAGGAGCGCCTGACCGACCGCCGCCGCCTCGTCGGCGAGGTCACCACCGAGGCCGACTGGCGCCTGTTCACGACGCTCGTGCGCTTCGACGCCGTCTACCACGGCCACTTCAAGTGCAACCTGCGGCGCATCGTGGACTACCCGGCGCTGACCCGCTACCTGAGCGAGCTGCTGGCCGAGCCGGGGGTGGCCGACACGGTCGACCTGGACCAGATCAAGCGCCACTACTACGGGACCCACCCGTCGATCAACCCGACGCGGATCGT
>JBBJOB010000279.1:0-2784 GCA_037721455.1 Solirubrobacteraceae bacterium
ACATCCTCCAGAAGGCGATGCCCGAGCGATACTACGACGTGGGCATCGCCGAGCAGCAGGCGCTGCTGTTCGCGGCGGGCCTCGCGCTCGAGGGGGCCAAGCCGGTGGCGGCCATCTACTCGACCTTCCTCCAGCGGGCGTTCGACCAGATCGTCCACGACGTGTGCCTGCAGAAGCTCAACGTCGTGCTGGCCATGGACCGCGCCGGCCTGGTCGGCGACGACGGGCCCACCCACCACGGCGCCTTCGACATCGCCTACCTGCGCCCGCTGCCCAATATCGTTCTCATGGCCCCGCGCGACGAGGCGATGCTGGTCGACATGCTCCACACGGCGCTGGTCTACGACGACGGCCCGGTCGGCCTGCGCTACCCGCGCGGCGAGGCGGTGGGCGTGGCGCTGCCCGACCCGCCCCACACGATCGAGCTGGGCACCGGCGAGCTGCTGCGCGAGGGCCGCCGCGTGGCGATCGTGGGCTACGGGACCGGCGTCCAGAAGGGCCTGGAGGCCGCCGACCTGCTCGCCGAGCAGGGGCTGGACGTCACCGTGGCCGACGCGCGCTTCGCCAAGCCGCTGGACGGCGCGCTGCTGGGCCAGCTCGCCGCCGAGCACGAGCTGCTGGTCACCGTCGAGGAGGGCGTGCTGGCCGGGGGCTTCGGTTCTGCGGTCTGGGAGTCGCTCAACGACACCGGCCTGACCCTGCCCCGCATCCTGCGCGTCGGGCTGCCCGACCGCTACGTCACCCACGGCAAGCCGGCCCTGTTGCACCACGAGGTCGGCTACACCGGCGAGCGGATCGCCGAGCGCATCCTCACCGCGGTCGGCGAGCGCTCCGCGGTCGCGTGACGAGCGGCGGCGCGGGCTCGGCCGGGACCGCCGCGCTCGAGGAGCGCCTGGCCCGCGCGCACCCGCAGGTCCGCCCGCTGCTGGAGGGCGGCGACGAGCCGCCGCCGGACGACGTCGAGGCCGCCCGCGCGGGCTACCGCGCGCTGAACGAGGCCCGCACCGGCCCGCGCGAGCCGGTGGCCCAGGTACGCGAGCTGGATGCCGGTGGCGTGGCGGTGCGCGTGTACGTGCCGGCGCTGGAGGAGGGCGACGCCGGACAGACCCGCGGCAGCGAGGGCGGCGGCCTCGACCAGGGCGCGGCCGCTCTCGACCCACCCGTCGCTCGCACGGCCCAGCCGGCGATCCTCTTCCTCCACGGAGGCGGCTGGGTGGTCGGCGACCTCGACGGAGTCGACGCCCTGTGTCGCGCTCTGGCCAACCGCACGGGCGCGGTGGTGGTGTCGGCCGACTACCGCCTCGCTCCCGAGCACCCCTTCCCCGCCGCGCTCGAAGACGCCTGGACCGTCCTCACCTGGTTGCACGAGCACGCCCACGAGCTGGGCGCCGACCCCGAGCGCCTGGCCGTCGCGGGGGAGAGCGCGGGGGCCAACCTCGCCGCCGTCGTAGCACGCCGCGCGCACGCCGACCCAGGCGCCGTCCATCCCCGCCTCCGCGCGCAGCTCCTGGCCTACCCGGCGCTGGACGGCGCCCTGGCCACCGCCTCCTACGACGAGCTGGGCACCGGCTTCGGCCTCACCCGCGAGCAGATGCGCTGGTACTGGGACGCCTACGCGCCGGGTCGCGCCGCACGCGCGCCCGAGGCGTCGCCGTTGCGTGCGCCCGACCTGGCCGGCCTGCCCCCGGCCCTCATCGTGCAGGCCGAGCTCGATCCGCTGCTCGACGACGGGCTGGACTACGCGCAGCGCCTGCGCGCCGCCGGCGTGGACGCCGACGTCCACGTGTGGCCCGGGATGGTCCACGGCTTCCTGCGCTATCGCGGCCTGCTCGACGACGCCCACGCCGCCCTCGACGAGGCCGCCGCCCGGCTGGCCGCCCTGCTCGGATGACCGATTCCACGACCCCCGCGCCCGGCTGCACGCGCCCCGCGGCGCCGGATCGCCACGGTCCCGAGGGGGCCGTGGCTCCGCCACTGTCCCCCTCGTGTCCGCTGCGCCCGGCATCCACGGTGCACGCACATCCGGTCACGCGGGCCGCGGGATCAATCATCTCGTGAGCCGTCGCGGGGCCATACTGATCGCCGGCGCGGTGGGCTTCCTGCTGGCCGGCCTCGCGCTGGGCGGCCTGGTCAGCAGCGACGCCGTGCGCCCCGCCGCCGTGGAGCTGGCCCCCGTGGAGCCCGGCGGCCCGGCAGGGCTGGCCTCCATCGGCCGCGTCGAGGGCGAGACCGTGGGCCCGCTGGCCGTCTGGGGCCTGGAGCCCGGCAGCCGCCACCGCGTCGAGGTGGCCGTCGAGTGTGGTGAGGAGGGACTGCCCGCCGTCGACGAGCTGGTGGCCGGACCCAACGGCGTGGCCTTCGGGCGCATGCGGGCGCCCGTGATCACCGGCGGCGTCGTGGCGGTGACCGTGTACTCGGCCGGCGGCGAGGCCGAAGGCAATCCGCGGGTGGCCTGCGGGCAGGGCCCGCTGGAGGCCGGCGGCGTGCCGCCCGAGCCGCTGTCGCCCGCCGAGCTGGCCCTCGTGGGGCCAGGGGAGGCCGCGAGCGCCGACGTCTCGGCGCTGGTCCAGCTCGAGGGCGGCGAGCCGGTGGGAGGCGTCCAGGAGATCCGCGCGGCGCCCGACGACGTCGTCGCACTGGGCGTGCGCTCCGACGTCCCCGACCAGGTGGCGCTCGACGGCCTGGGCGTGACCGTCCAGGCCGGCCCCGGGGTGATCAGCCGCTTCAGCGTGCGCGTGGACGAGCCGGGCCGCTACCCGATCCGGGCGGGCTCCGCGGACGACG
>JBBJOB010000280.1:0-2780 GCA_037721455.1 Solirubrobacteraceae bacterium
CTAGGCTGGGGTCGTCGGCACGAGCGGACGCGCCAGGGCCTGCGTCCAGTGTGCCCGGCGCAGCGCGGCGTCGGGCTCGGCGTCAAGACGGGCGACGAGCTCGCGGGCGACCTCGCCGGCCAGCCCGGCTGTGCCCTCGATCGGCGCACAGCCCGCGAAGCGCTCCTGCCCCAGGACCTCGTCCCCACCCACGAGCACCTCCTCCATGGTCTCGCCGGCGCGCACGCCCAGCAGCGCGACGTCGGGCGCGCCGCAGCGCCCGGCGCAGCGCCAGATGCGCTGCGCGAGCTGGCCCACGGTGAGGGTGACCGGGTCTGCGGCCGTGACCAGAGGGGTGCCGGCGGCGGCGCTGAGTGCCCCGTGGGCGATCAGCGTGGCGGCGTGACCCATGGTGATCCAGTAGCGGCGCATGCCTGTGTCGGTCACCGTGAGCGGCACCCCGGCGCGGATCTGGCGCAGGAAGAGGTCGGAGGCGCTGCCCGCGCTGCCCAGCACGTTGACCAGCCGCACGGCGGCGCGTCCTGCGCCGGTGTGCTGCGCGGCGAGCGCGGCGAGCGCCTCCATGAGTCGCTTGGAGCGCCCGTAGCGCCCGGCGGCCCGGGCGGCCTTGTCGGTGGACGCGACCACCACGGTGGCCTCCCCCGCCGCTCGCAGGACGTTCCAGCTTCCGTCGAGGTTCGTCGCGGCGAACTCCTCCGGGAACCGCTCAGCCCAGTCGACGTGCTTGTAGGCGGCCAGGTGGAAGACCACGTCGGGGCGCGCGCGGGCGATCTCCTCCTCCAGGCGGGAGCGCTCGCGCACGTCGCACAGCACGTGCTCGGTGCGCACGAGCTCCTCGGCCTCGCGCGCGCGGCGGTCGGCGGTCAGCGAGGCCTCGTGGACGTCGAGCAGGGTGATGGCGCGCGGGCGGAAGGCGTGCAGCAGGCTGGCCAGGCTGGTCCCGATGGAGCCGGCGCCGCCGGTGATGAGCACCCGGCGCCCCGCGAAGCGCTCCTCCAGCTCGAGCACCGCGGGCAGCGGGTCGTGGCGGCCCACCACGCCGGCCCAGTCGAAGGGCTCGGGGCGCAGGCGGGGCGCGCGCGGTCGCCAGGGCCGCGCCGGCTCGCGCAGGGCGGCCTCGATCGCGCGGTGCCCGGCCTTCATGGCCGGCGAGCGACCCGGGTCGGGCTCGTTGATCTCGGCGACGATCGCGGGTACCCCCGCGGCGGCCAGGCGCTGCACCACGGGATCGAGGTCGAGCTCCCCCTCCCCGTAGGGCAGGCCCTCGCCCAGGATCCCCGCGGCGTCGGAGACGTGGGCGACGTGCGTGTGCGCGGCCAGCTCGGCGACGTAGCGATCGAGCACCAGCTCGTCGGGATCCTCGATGGCGAACTGCGCGGGCGCCGCGACGCCGAAGGTGCGAAACAGGGCGGCGTGCGAGGTGTCAAGCGTGAAGCCCAGGGTGGGGACGCGCTCGCGCCAAGCCAGCAGATCGCGCCAGTGTCCGCCGATCGGGGAGAGGAAGACCCCGCCCGTGCGCATACGCAGGATCGGGGGCACGTTCTCGATCAGGGGGGTCACTCCGCGCTGCGTGCACGCGCACGCGAAGACGTCGAGGAAGGCCTGCACGGACTCCTCATCGACATCCACCGCGGCGCGAAAGACGGCGGGCTCCCGAGGCACGAAGAGGTGGATGGTGAGCACCGGGGACCCGATGCGCGCGGCGAAGTCGACGCTGCGCTCGATGCCCTCCCGCGCCTCGGCGGTGAGCTGGTCCACGCGCACGAAGGCGCCGCTGGGCCAGGCGACCGGTGCCTCCGCGGTGACGCGCGCCGGGGCGGGCTCGGCGTCGGTCACCGCGCGCACGGCGGCGTCCACGGCGCTGTCGTCGGCCACGTCGGCGGGCATGAGGCACAGCTCGAGCCCGCCCCACGGCCCACCGGCCAGTCGCTCCGCGACCTGCTCAGGCCTGGGCGCGGCCTTGAGCAGCGGGATGGCGGCGGAGCCAGTCGACATAGGCGGTGACCGCCTCCCCGAGGGGGCGGGCGGTCAAGGGTAGACGCCCGGCCGTGGCCGATGGCGCGTAGCTCTCGTTCTCCCCCGGCGCAAGATCGCCTCCCGGCAGCTCGATCTCCACGCCGCTGCCGGCGGCGTCGCGTACCGCACGTGCGGCCTCGACGAGCGGCGTGGAGACGCCGCTGGCGGCCGTGAGGACCGTGTCCCAGGCTTCCTCGCGCAGCAGGCGCTCGAGCCCGTCGACCAGGTCGTCGACGTAGAGGAAGTCGCGCGTGCGGGCGGGCGCGCCGACGATCACGATGGGCCGGCCCTCCAGGGCCCGGGCGGCGAAGGCGGCGATGGCGCCCGTGGCGCCCTCCCAGGCCACCTGGCCCGGCCCGAAGACGCTGGTCAGGCGCACGACGGCCGTGGGCGCGGCATGCAGGCGGCAGGCCTCCTCCCCCAGGCGCTTGGAGGCCGCGTAGGGATCGGGCGCGGGCTCCACGGCGGCGCGCACGGAGGATGGGTACACCAGCGCGGCGCCGTGCTGCGCGCAGCCCTCGAGCAGGTTGAGCGTCGTGCCGGCGTTGGCCCGCACGGCGGCGGCGGGGTCGTCGCGAGCGCGGGCCGGATCGGGCACGCCCGCGAAGTGCAGGACGGCCTCGTGGCCGGCGACGAGGTCGCGGGCCGCGGGATCGCCGGCGTCGCAGGTCACCGTGTCGAGGCCTTGGGCGGCGGCACGGGCGCGCGCGCCCGGGCGAGCCAGCGCGGTGACCGTGTGCCCGCGCTCGCGCAGCAGGACGGTG
>JBBJOB010000281.1:0-2766 GCA_037721455.1 Solirubrobacteraceae bacterium
GAGATCATGCTCGACGTCATCGGCCGCTCCTACGGGCTGTAGGGGTGGCCACAAACGGTGCTAGTGTGGGCACATGAATCGTGAGGTGGGCGTCCGCGAGCTGCGCGACAACGCGAGCTCGCTCATCGAGGCGGTCGAGCACGGCGAGACGCTGACCGTCACCAGGTACGGCAAGCCGGTGGCGCGAGTGATTCCCGCCGGATTGTCTCCGGGACTGGAGCGGCTGCTCGCAGATGGCGGGGCCACGTGGACCGGGCGCAAGCCCAAGCTTCCCGGTCGCCCCACCCCCCTGCGTGGGGAGGGCCCGCTCGCTTCCGACTACGTGAGCGAAGGCCGCGACTGAGCCTGTATCTGGACAGCAGCGCGTTCGTCAAGCTGGTCGTCGAGGAGCCCGGCACCCAGGAGATGTTCGCCGCGTTCGAGGGCGCCGCGTCGGTGAGGTCCGCGCACATGACCTACGTCGAGGTGCGCTCGGCGCTTGCCCGGATGAGCGAAGGCCGTCGCATCACCGACGACGAGTACCGATCCAAGCGGGCCGAGTTCGAGTCCTTGTGGACCGACACGGTGCGGATCGTCATCGACGACCGGCGGATCCACGAGGCGGCACGCCTCGCCGAGACGCACCTCCTGCGCGGCTACGACGCCGTGCAGCTCGCCGCCGCGATGGCCTCGGACCTGGGCGGTGCCTTCGCCGCGTGGGACGCCCGCCTGCGCGCCGCGGCTGCCGAGGAGGGCTTCACCCTGATCCCCGTGGAGCCATGACCCTGGAGTACGCGCCAGTTCGTCTCCACGACGGCTGGGCGCGACCCCAGTTCCTCAGCGCGCGCTGCGGTCGGCCTGCGGCTGCACCGCCAGCGCGACCCCGGGAGTGGCGCCCTCGACGCGCAGGGCGGTGAAGCGGGCCGTCCGGCCGCTGCCCCGGCAGGCCAGCGCGACGCGGGTGGGCTCGTCGCCCCGCGCGGCGGGGCCGCCGGGCACACGCACCCAGCGCTCGCCGCGGCGGACCTCGGCGCGCAGGTCGCCATCGTCCAGCGCGGTCACGCGCACCCGCACGGCACGATCGCGGGGGACGCGGACGGCCGGGCCCAGCTTCACCGAGTCGGCGCGGCGGAGCACTGTGCGGGCGCTGCCGTCGCGGATCTCGACGCCGCGCAGCACGCCGTCCCGCTCGTGGAGGCCCAGTGTCGCGATCCCGTCGGGGCCGGGCGCGGGGCGCACCGTGACGGCTGCCTCGAAGCGGTCGTCGCCCACCTGACGGGTGACCGTCGCGTAGGGACCACAGCCCAGATCGAGCCGGCGGCCGGCCACGCGCACGCCGGGCTCCTCGCTGCGCGCGATCCACTGCCAGGCCACCGACAGCTCGCGCCCGGCGAAGTCGTCGGACAGGCGATCCAGCGCAGGCGCCGGCTCGGCGCCCAGCGCGGCCGGAGCGGCCGCGTCGACGGGCCCGCCCTCCGCCGCCGGCCACCCCTCCGCCCCGAAACGCAGCAGCGAAAGCAGCCCGACCCGGCGGCGGTTGCCCATGTCGGCGAAGCGATAGCCGTGGTGCAGCAGCGCGACGCGGCCGTCCCCGAGGTCCACCGGCGTCCCGTGGCCCAGGCAGCGCCAGTCCGCCGTGTCGCGCAGCACCGGCGCCTCCAGCTTCGTGTAGGGCCCCAGCAGGGAGCGCGAGCGGGCCACGCGCTCCACGTACGTGCACGGCGGGCCGCAGCAGTTGCCCGACGAGAAGAGCAGGTACCACCAGCCGTCGCGGCGCAGCAGCGCCGGGGCCTCGGTGACGCCGCGCTCGCCGCGCTCGGGCTCGAGCAGCTTCGTCGCAGGCCCGCGGGTGCGCAGCGTGTCCAGGTCCAGCGGCCGCGCGTACAGCGCGCCGCCCACGCCCTTGGCCTTGTAGACGAGGTACGACCTGCCGTCCTCGCCGGTGACCACCGCCGGGTCGATCGCGCCTCCCGGGCGACACAACACCGGCCCGCGGTCGCGCCACGGCCCGGCCGCCCGCGCGGCAGTGGCGGCGCCGATGCACCACTGTCCGTTGCGCTTCAGGCCGGCGTACACGACCAGCAGTCGCCCGCGCGCGACGGTCAGCTCAGGCGCCCAGAAGCGCCGGCCCGTCGCCCATCGCGGTGCGCGCTGGTACACCGAGCCGGCCTGGCGCCAGGAGACGAGATCGTCGGAGACCAGCACGGGGAAGACGGGCGCCCAGCGGTTGCTCGTGGCCATGGCCACGTACCCGTCACCGTGGCGGACCACCGTGGGGTCGGGGTACTCGCCTGGCAGGACCGGGGCGCCTGCGGCCGACGCGGGCCCGGGGGCGGCCAGGGCGAGCGCGCCCAGCACAGCCGCCAGGAGGACGGAGAGGGAGGGCTTGGACACGCGTATCGGGAGTTCTACTCGGTCGTGGTCGACCTGGAGGTCCCCAGCTCCTCGCCCGCGGCGTCCAGGGCGCGCACGGCGACCCGGTCGACCCGGTCGGGCACCTCGATCTCCGTCTCGAAGCCGTCACGCGCGACCTCCGCGACCGGACGCAGCGAGCCGGGCGTCGAGCCCGCCAGCACCTCCCATCGGGCCACCTCCGTGGCGCCGTTCCAGCTTGCCCACACCGTCGTGCTGAGCCCGTTGGCCTGCGTGGCGACGGCAGGGGCGTCGGTCGGCCGGCCGACCCACGGCATGCGGTAGACGCGGTAGCTGTCGAAGCCGCGCGCCACCCGCCCGTCGAAGAGCATCCGCCCGTCGGGGGCGAACTCCGAGAAGTAGCCCTGCGAGCCC
>JBBJOB010000055.1:0-10505 GCA_037721455.1 Solirubrobacteraceae bacterium
GGCCTGAAATCGACGTGTGGCGCATTGCCCCCGCTACACGGGGGTAAGGGCCCACCGGCGGATCGCCCGTGGTACGCCTACTCCGCCGGCCGCTCGGCGATCCGCTCCTCCGCCAGCCGCTCGGCCGGGCTCTCGCCCAGCGTGTCCACCGGGCGGTGGCCCTCCCGCCCGCGCGGCGCCAGGACCAGGGCCTGGTAGCCGAATGCAGCGGCCAGGGCGCCCAGGACGGGCGCGAGGAGGTAGCCGACGATGAAGACGTCGGCGCTGCCGAACTCGCCGCTGGCGATGGCCGGGCCGAAGGCGCGCGCGGGATTGAAGCCCGCGCCGGTCAGCGGGGCGAGGGCCAGCGCGCCCAGGCCCAGGGCGCCGCCGATGATCAGCGGCGCCCAGCGCTGCGCGTCGCCGCGGGCCACCGCGGTGCCCATGATCGCGCCCATGAGGATGAACGTGCCCAGCAGCTCGGCGAGGCCGACGCTCCACACGGTCATCCCGAAGGCCTCGTTGGGCACCAGCGCCCCCAGGCCGGCGATGTCCCCGGCGTCGCCGGTCATCAATCCGACGATCAGCGCGGCGGCCACCCCGCCGGCGAGCTGGCAGACGACGTAGGTCGCCGCGTCGGCGGGGGCGATCTTGCGCAGCGCGGCGAGTGCGACGCTGACCGCCGGGTTGAAGTGCCCACCCGACACGCCGCCCAGCACGGCGACGAGGACGGCGAGGGCCAGGAAGTGCACGAGGCCAATGACCGCGAAGTCGGTCACGCCGGTGCCGCCGCTCTGCGAGGCGGCCACGCAGATGAAGAGCACGAGCAGGAACGTCCCGACGAACTCGGCGATGAAGGCGGCGGCTCCCCGCTCGTCCAGCTCGGCTGCACGTGCTTCCACGGTGGACCTCCTGGGTGTCGGTTGGCCGGGCTCTCCCTGCGCGCTCCGGGCGGCGCGATCGTATCCTGCGCGCCGATGCCTTCTTTGCGCCTCCTCGCCCTCATGCTGGTGCTGAGCCTGCCCGCCGCCGGCTGCGGGACGGGCGGCGGCCCGGCCGCCGGCGCCCCGGACACCGAGGCGACCCTGCTGCTGGACTTCCAGCCCAGCGCGGTGCACACCGGCATCTACATGGCCACCGAGCGCGGCTTCGACACCGCCGAGGGCATCGATCTGGAGGTCGAGGTGCCCTCCTCCTCCAGCGACGCGGTTCGCCTCCTGCTGGCCGGCGAGACCGACTTCGCGGTGCTGGACATCCACGATCTCGCGCTGGCTCGTGAGCAGGGCCGCGACCTCGTGGCCGTGATGGCCGTCGTGCGCCGCCCCCTGGCCTCCGTGGTCGCCCTACCGCCGGTGGAGCGCCCGCGCGACCTGGAGGGCGAGCGCGTGGGCGTCACGGGCCTGCCCAGCGACGAGGCGGTGCTGGACACCGTGGTGGCCGGCGACGGCGGCGACCCGGAGGAGGTCGAGCGGGTGACCATCGGCTTCAACGCGGTGGCCTCCCTGCTGGGCGGCGAGGTGGCGGCCGCGACGGCGTTCTGGAACGTCGAGGGCCTGGCCCTGCAGCGCGAGCGCCCGGAGGCGAAGGTCTTCCGCGTCGACGAGTTCGGCGCCCCGCGCCACCCCGAGCTGCTGCTCACGGTCACCCGCGAGACGCTGCAGGACCGTCCCGCGGAGGTCCGCGCGACGGTCGCCGCCCTGGTGCGCGGATACGAGCGCACGCTGGCCGATCCGGAGGGCGCGACGAGCACGCTCGTCGACGCCACCGAGGGTCTGGACCGCGAGACCGTGCTGGCCCAACTTCAGGCCGTGGAGCCCACGTTCCGCGCCGGCGGGCGCGTCGGGGAGCTCGACCCCGCCGGCCTGCGCGAGTGGGCCGCGTGGGAGGCCGAGGTGGGCATAACCGACGAGCCGCCAGAGGTCGAGCTGATGTTCGACGGTGGCTTCGTGCCCGTCGAGACCGAGGCCGGCTGAGACGCCCCGGCGCCGTGGGTCGCCGCGGGGGGCGCCACGGGTCGACGCGGGCGGAGCCGCGGATCGACGCGCTCAGGCGAGCAGGCGCTCGACGAGCGCGGCGCCCTCGCGGGCCATGCGCGAGCGGGGCACGGCGAGATCGACGCCCGCCGCCTCGGCGCGGACCTTCGTCTCGGCCTCGACGTGGGCGTAGGCGGCCAGCACGCGCACGCCCTCCAGCGCATCGGCGGCCCGCAGCGCATCGAGCGCAGCAAGGCCTCCGTCAGCGTCAGCGGCGAGATCGAGCACGAGCACGTCGGCGCCGGGCAGGGCCGCGTGCGCGGCTTCCTCGCCGCCCACGAGCTGGACCTCGTGCCCGGCGGCGGCCAGCGCGCCCTGGACGTTGGAGCCGAACAGCAGGTCGGGCATGAGCGCGACGACGCGGGCCACGGCTACTGGGCGCGGATGCGGCGAAACTCGTCACGCATCGACTGCGGCCGCCCCCACATCTGGGTCACCTCGACGCGGCCGTGGCGGACCTGGCGCACGGCGAGCTCACCGGGGATGCTCGCGTCGTCGAGGAGCTTGAGCGTGCCGTGCACCGTGGGCGCGGCGGCGGCGTGACCGAAGCGGTGAGCCACCAGCAGACGGAAGTGCCAGTCGTGCTTGGAGTAGGGCTGGGCGTTGCAGGTGACCAGGAAGCTGGCCGCATCGATGTACCGGCTCTCGTCGAGGAGTCGCAGGTCGAGCTCGAGATCAGTCCAGTCGTCGGGCAGGGAGTCGACGATCTCCCGGAAGGTGTCTGCCAGCGCCATCGCCCCGATCCTATCCTGGGGACCATGGCCACGACACTCGCAACCACCCCCGAAGAGCAGGATCGCGTGCTGCGCGAGGCCTGCGGCCTCGTCGACCGCAGCGCGCTGGGCAAGCTCGCGCTGACGGGCACCGAGGCCAAGAGCTTCCTGACCGGCCAGGTCACCAACGACATCGAGGCGCTGGAGCCCGGCCACGGCCAGTACGCCGCCCTGCTGACGCCCAAGGGAAAGATGGTGGCCGACCTGCGCGTGCTGGACACCGGCGACGAGCTGCTGCTGCTCTGCGAGCGGGCCGGCCTGCAGGCGCTCTTCGACACCATCCGCCGCTTCAGCCTGGGCCACGACGTCCAGCTGCACAAGCGCACGGTGCAGCAGGGGCTGCTGTCGCTGGTGGGGCCTCGGTCTGCTGTCGTCGCCGGGGTGGACGAAACTGCTGCTGGTGAGGAGCACGCGAACGTTCGCGCCTCGATCGGCGGGGTCGATTGCCTCGTCGTGCGCACCGACCTGGGCGTGGATGTCGTGTGTGGAGCGGACGATGTGGACCGGGTGCGCGCGGCGCTGGTGGTCGCGGGCGCCGTGGAGGTCTCCGAGGAGGCCGCGGAGATCCTGCGCATCGAGTCGGGCCGCCCGCGCCACGGTGTCGAGCTCGACGAGACCGTCATCCCCCAGGAGGCCGGCCTCAACGACCGGGCGGTCAGCTTCACCAAGGGCTGTTACGTCGGCCAGGAGACCGTCGCGCGCCTGCACTGGCGCGGCAAGCCCAACCGGCACCTGCGGGGGCTGGCGCTGTCGGCACCCGTGGAGGTCGGCACCGAGCTGGTGCGCGGCGAGAAGGTCGTCGGCAGGATCGCCAGCGCCGTCGACTCCCCGGTCCACGGCCTCATCGCACTGGCCTTCGTGCGCCGCGAGGCCGGCGTGGAAGATCAACTGGCAATGAAGGAGACGGAGGCGACCGCCACGGTCGTCGAATTGCCGTTCCGGTGAGTCGAGTGTCGACTTGTTCGTCTCTGGGACTAACAAGTCGACACTCGATGCGAAGTGAGCGGCGAGGCGCCAAGAACAGCCGAGGCGAAGGCGCTCACCTCACCCTCTCCCTCACCAACAAGCCCGGTCAGCGCCAAGACCGAGGCCTCACCGGTGGCCAGCCACGTCTCGACCACGCGGAGCTCGGCGATGTCGTCGGAGCCGCCGCCACGGGGTACAGAGCGCAGCACCGCCTCCACCTCCTCGGCCGAGCGCACACCCGCAGCGAACCCCGCCACCCGCCCGTCCCGCAGCCACACCGCGTCGGCGACCGCCAACCCCTCCGGCGACGGCGCCAGCACCAGCCTCGACCCGGCAGCACCGCATCGCAGCGCGCCCAACCCGGCGCACAGCTCCTCAAGCCGGGCCATCCGCCGACGCAGCCACGCCGCCTGCTCGTACCGCTGTGCCTCCGCGGCCTCGCGCATCCGTCCCTCGACGTAAGCCAGCAGCGCCGATCCGTCGCCGTACTCGCCGCTGAACAGCCCGAGCGCCGCATCGATCCGCGCCCTGTACAGGTTGGGGTCCAGGTCGTTGAGGCACGGGGAGAGGCAACGCCCCATCTGCCCGTAGGCCGACGGGTACTCGCGAAGCTTGAGCCGCCGCCCGCAATGGCGCAGCCCGAAGAGCGAGTTGAGCTGCTCCATGAGCTCGACGGCGCCCGCCCGGCCGCGCAGCGGGCCGACCGACACCGCGTGCCCCGGCGCGGGGGCGCCGGCGACCTCGAGCACCGGGTAGGCCACGTCGAAGCGGCAGCGCAGCCACACGTAGGGGTCGGCGTGCTTGGCCCGTGCGTTGCCCGGCGGGCGCAGGCGGCGGATGAGGCGGTGCTCGACCAGCAGCGCGCCCAGCTCAGAAGCGGTCTCCTCGTGGTCCACGGTCGCCGCCTGGGCGCGCCAGGGCGCCGGCGGAGCCGAGGGCGCGAAGTGCGCCCGTGCACGGGTGCGCAGGGCGACCGACTTGCCCACGTAGAGCGCCTGACCCTCGGCGTTGCGAACCACGTACACGCCGGGGGCGTCGGGCAGCGCCGAGCAGTCGGGACCGGGGGTGCTGCGCCGCCGGCCGCGGCGTCGGTCGGGGGCGCCGTCGGTCGCGCCGGCGCGTGCCGCACGCCGGCGTGCGGGGCGCAGCAGCTCCAGCGCCTCGCGCGGCGTGGTCGCGTGCGCACACAGGCGCGGCAACAGCGCGCAGAGCACCCTCGCGCATGTCTCGGCGTCGGCCAGCGCCCGGTGGCTGACCTCCACCTCGATGCCCAGCGCGCCGGCCAGTGCCGGCAGCCGGCGCTGGCGCGCCAGGGGCGCGAGGCGTCGTGCCAGCGCGACCGTGCACAGCGCCGGAGGGTCGGGCCAGGCCAGCCCCGCGCGGGCGAAGGCCTGGGCGAGAACGCGGCGGTCGAAGGCGGCGCTGTGGGCGACCAGGACGCGGTCGCCCAGCAGTTCGGCCAGCTCCCCGAGCACGAGCTCCGCGGCGGGCGCCCCGTCGACCATCGCCTGGGTGATCCCGGTGAACCGCTGGATCGAGCGCGACAGCGGCGCGCGGACCCCCACCAGCGCCTCCCAGCGATCGTGCAGCTCGCCGCCGCCCACCAGTACCGCGCCGACCTCGGTGAGCTCACACCCGTCGCCTGCGCGGCCGTTGGTCTCGGTGTCGACGACGAGGAACTCGGTGGTGCGCAGCGGACGGTCCAGCAGGTCCATCACCGGATGCTCACGGGCAGCGAGGACGGGCTGCATGGCGCATTGCACTCAGGGCTGCCCGAGGCCGCCACGTGGGCCCCCGCCGAGGCGGGTTCGCCGGAGGTCGTCCATCGGTCTGCGCGAGCCCGCTGCGGGCGATGGGTCGGCTAAATTCCGGCGCGTGCGCATGGAGAAGGCCGTCCGACGCACCCCCTCCCACGGCACGTCCCTCCTCGCGGTCGTCGGGGCACCGGCGAGCTCAAGCTGGCCCTGGAGCCGGGCGTCTACGAGCTGGAGACCGACGGCGACGACATCGACCCGGGCACCCTCACGGTCGGGCCCCAGCGCCCCGAGGGCCCCGACCAGCTCCTGCTCCCCTGAGGAAGCGTGACCGGCCGCGCGCCGCCCGCGCACGCTAGGGTGCCTGGCCGCACGCCCATGGCCGTCGATCTCAGCCACGTCTCCCACGTCGACACCGAGCCCGGTGAGCTCCCGGCCAGCATGGCCGCGTGGGTCATCCGCGAGGAGCGCTACGGGGAGCCCATCGACGCCTTCCAGGTCGAGCAGCTCGAGGTCCCCGAGCCCGGCGCGTTCGAGGTCATCGTGCGGGTCATGGCCGCGGGCGTGAACTACAACAACGTCTGGGCGGCCCTGGGCGAGCCGGTCTCGGTCATGCGCTACGGCGACCATCCCGAGTACGGCCACCACATCGGCGGCTCGGACGCCTCGGGCGTCGTGTGGAAGGTCGGCCCGGGCGTGACCCGCTGGCAGCCCGGCGACGAGGTCGTCGTCCACTGCAACCAGGCCTCCTACGAGGATCCCGAGGTCCACGGCCTCGACCCCCTGGCCGCGCCGTCCCAGAAGATCTGGGGCTACGAGACCACTTGGGGCTCCTTCGCGCAGTTCACCAAGGTGCAGGCCCAGCAGCTCCTGCCCAAGCCTCAGGCGCTGACCTGGGAGGAGGCCGCCTCCTACGGCCTCGTGTACTTCACCGCCCATCGGATGCTGATCAATCGCTGCAACATCCAGGCGGGCGACCGGGTCCTCATCTGGGGCGCCGCGGGGGGCCTGGGCGTCTTCGCCACCCAGCTCTGCAGGGCGGCTGGCGCGCACGCCGTCGGCGTGGTCTCCAGCGACGAGAAGGGCGAGCTGGTCACGCGCCTGGGCGCGCAGGCCTACATCAACCGCAACGAGTTCGCGGGCATGATGCGCCGCGGCGGCGAGACGCCCGACGAGGAGAAGGAGCGCTTCAAGGTCACCCGCGCCTTCGACAAGCGCGTGCGCGAGCTACTGGGCGACAAGCCCGACATCGTCTTCGAGCACGTCGGCCAGGCAACGTTCCCCACCTCGGTCTTCACGGTCAAGCCGTTTGGCAAGGTGGTCATCTGCGCCGGCACCACGGGCTACAACCTCGACTTCGACGTGCGCTACCTGTGGATGAAGCAGAAGCAGATCATCGGGTCGCACTTCGCCAACGCCTACGAGTGCCTCAAGGCCAACGAGCTGATCGAGTCGGGCGCCATCCGCCCCGTCCTGTGGCGCACGCTGAGCTTCGAGGGGGTCGGTGAAGCGCATCAGCTCATGCGCGACAACCAGCACCTGGGCAAGATCTCCATCCTCGTCGGCGCCCCCGAGGAGGGCCTGGGCAGGACCGCCGACGGGCCGGGCGCGATCCGCGCGGAAGTGGGTGCCTGATGAGCACCACAGATCAGCGTACGGCGTTCGGCGTGGTCCAACTCCCCTGGTATGCCACCGGCTTCCGCGGCGACGACCTCGAGTACGCGCTGAGCCAGATCACGCCCTTCTGCATGCGCTATGGCGCGCTGTCCTACATGGTCTACCGCACCCGCGACGACCGCTACAGCATGGTCCAGATCATCGAGTTCGAGCACAAGCATGACTGGGACCGCTTCTGGTACGGCGACGAGTTCGTCGACATGCGCGCCCAGTGCTCGGGCTGGTATCAGGTCCCCCTCAACTACGTCTGGTCCGACCTGGTCACCAGCGGTTCCATGCCCGGCGCGATCACCTTCAGGGCGGCCGTGGCGCAGGGCGACAGCGCGTAGCGCGCGCTACGCCTGGTCGGCGGTCTCTCGCTCGATGTCCGAGCGCAGCTTGGTCAGCGAGCTGCGGATGATGCGCGAGACCTGCATCTGGGAGACGCCGACTCGCGTGGCGATCTCGGTCTGCGTGAGGTCGCCCTCGAAGCGCAGGCGCAGGACGGCCTGATCGCGGTCGGAGAGGACGTCCATGGCCTCGTCGAGCAGGACGCGAATCTCGGCGCGCGCGATGTCGGGGTCGCGCTGGCCCAGGGAGTCGGCCAGGGTGACGTCCTCGCCGGTGGGCTCGTCCAGGGAGCGCGTGCGCCGGGCGTCCTGGCTCTGGATGGTCTGCAGGACCTCCTCGAAGGGCTGGCCCACGGCGTCGGCCAGCTCCTGCACGGTCGGGGAGCGGCCGAGCGTCGTGGTGAGCTTGTCGCGTGCCTTGGCGACCTCGATCTGCAGCTCCTGCAGGCCTCGGGGCACGCGCAGGGCCCAGGTCTTGTCGCGGAAGTAGCGCTTGATCTCACCGAGGACGGTGGGGGTCGCGTAGGAGGAGAAGCGGACCTCGCGGGACAGGTCAAACCCGTCGATGGCCTTCATGATCCCCACGCAGGCCACCTGCACGAGGTCGTCCAGCGGCTCGCCGCGGCCGGTGTAGCGACCCGCCAGCGCGCGGGCCAGGGGGACCATCTCCTCAGCCAACTGGTCGCGGGCGCGGGCGTCGCCACGCTCGTGGTAGCGCTTGAGCAGCTCGCGTTCGCGCAGGGCTCGCTGCGCGGTGTCGGTGGCCGCGCCCGCCGGCCCCGAGTCCTTCGCGGAGCCACCATTGCCCGCCGCGCCCACAGCCTGAGCCCGCTGGTCCTTATCCCCATCCATCCCCGCGAGCCTACGACACGCCGCAGGGCCGCCGTGCGGGCCGGACGATCAGTCGCGCTCGAGCGGGGCCATGGTCAGCCCCGCCGCCTGCAGTTGCTCCCAGTAATGCTCGGCGGGCTCGCGCTGGCCGCTCCACACGATGGCCTGACCGCTGCGGTGGATCGTGTCGGCGATCTGGTAGCCACGATCCACGGATGTTCCGGGGATGGTGCGTGCGAGCGTCTGAGCTACGTGGTCGAAGGTGTTGTGGTCGTCGTTGCGCACGATGACCCGCCAGGCGCCCCCCAGGTCACTGTCGGGCCCGGACGTGCGCGGACGCTCGATGGTCTGCGTCATCCCCGCGAGGATGACACAGGCGCGGCGCGGCGCGAAGCGAGGCGGGCGGGTACCCACCACGCCGCCAGACCCACCACGAGCGCTGGCGTCAGGCCCGCGAGCACCCCGACGGCGCCCACGAGGAGGGCGATCGTCCAGGCACGCCCGCCGCGCAGGTCGCGCAGCAGGCCGATGTGCAGGAGACCCGCGGCGGCGAGCATCGCGGCGAGGACGGCCAGCGGGAAGGAGGCCAGCAGAGCGGCCATACCCGCGCCGAGCAGGAGGGCGGCGGCGACGAGCGCCGCGCCGATGACCGCCGGGGCACCCGCCGTGCGCGCGCCGAACGCGCGGTGGGCGGTCATGCCCCCGGCCCCGTGGCACACCGGCATCCCCGAGATCGCGCCGGAGAGCAGGTTGGCCACCCCGAGGCTCTGCGCGAGGCGGCCGGGCCGCACCCTCTCCGCCGCCGCGCCGAAGTAGGTGCGCGCGACGTCGCTCGTGGCCACGCACGAGTTGGCGAAGGTCAACGGAAGCTGGGGCACGACCAGAACGGTGAAGGCAGTCCAGAAGGTCGCGGCGTCCAGCGTGGGAAGGGAGAGGGCCGAGGGCCCCAGCGCGATCTCGTCGGCCGCTCGGACGACGGCGATCAGGAGCCCCCCGCCGACCAGCGCCAGGCTCACCGACCGGTGCTTGAGGGCCATCGCCGCACCCAGGGCGCCCAGCGCCAGCGCGACCAGCAGGACAGGGTCGGCGCTCGCGTCGACGAAGGCCGCCGGCGGGTCGCGCACGAGGTCCCACGCGATCTGGAGGAACAGGACGCCCACGGTGAGCTGGATGCCGCGCACGACCGGCGTGGGGAACACGCGAGCGGCCCGGTCGATCAGGCCGGTGCGCCCCAGGACCAGGAAGATGGCACCCATGAGCAGGGCCCCGGCAGCGATCGCATCCGAGCCCAGGCCCTGTGCGATCGCGATAGCGCCGAAGGCCTTGAGGGGCTGCACGGGGACGGGGAGGCGGTAGGCGGCCGCGGCGCCGAGGTAGAGCAGGCCCGCTGGGAGCAGCACGGCGGTGGCCGACAGTCCGTTGCCGACGATGAGAGCCGTCGCGATGGGCACGAGCACGCCCACGTCGCCCACCGCGCCGGCCAGCTCACGGCGGTCCAGGCGCAGGCGCGGCGGGGTGCTTCCGACGGCGGCTCCGGCCTTCACCCCGGCCGCTCGACCATGACCGATGTGGCCTTGACCGCCGCGGTCGCAGCCACGCCGGGGGCGAGGCCGAGCTCGTCGACCGCGTCGCGGGTGATGACCGCGACGATGCGGTGGGGGCCGGCTTCGAGCTCCACCAGCGCCATCACGCCGTCGACCTCAACGGAGCGCACGACGCCCGCGAAGCGGTTGCGCGCCGACAGCGGCGCCCCGGTGCCCTCGCGCGCGGGCCGGGCGCTCAGCCGCTCGACCTCCGCCCGGGGCACGCGCCGCCGTCCGCGCTCGTCGCGCGTGGTGCGCAGCTTCCCGGCGCGGTCCCAGCGGCGCAGCGTGTCCGTGCTCACGCCCATCGCCTTCGCCGCCTCGCCCAGGGTGAGGCCCTGCTCTGTCATCTGCCTAAGCATTGCATATGCAAATCGGAACCGCATACGCTGTCGGCATGCTTGCCTGGGTGCGTGACGAGCGGCTCCGCGAGCGCCTCGCTCCCCGGCTCGACGGGGTCGATATCGCCGCGATCCCCGCACGGCCGGCGCAGGACCCCGACCTCGAGCGCGTCGAGGCGATCGTCCCGACCTCCTCCCTCGCGGCGACGTCGTCGTCCTGCTCGCCCCCCTCACCGACG
>JBBJOB010000282.1:0-2733 GCA_037721455.1 Solirubrobacteraceae bacterium
CGCGGACGCGCGCGCGTAGTCACCGCGCTCTCGCGACGCACCGCACCGTCCCCCGAGGCGCTGCGGGTGGCGGTGGCCGGGGTAGCGGGGGTGGCGGCCCTCCTGCTCGTCGTCGCGGAGTTCCTGCCCCTGATCGAGGTCGTGGTGGGCACGCTGGCCACCGTCCAGGAGACCGTGCGCGGCGGGGCCAACCACGGCTACACGCTGGGCGTGCTGGGCACGCTGGGAATCCTCATGAGCCTCGGCGCCGCCCGGGGCTCGCGCCCCGCCGCAGGGGCGCTGGCCGTCATCGGCGTTGCCACCCTGATCATTGCCGTGGGCGTCGATCTGCCCGACACCCGCGCCACGGGGTCGCTGCCCCAGTCCATCGCCTACGAGGACGCCCGCGCCCAGCCGGCCGTCGGCTTCTTCGTGGAGACGCTCGCGGGCGCCGCGCTGCTGGCCGCCGGCGGCGCCCTGCTCGTCCTGTCGGGCCGCTCACGTCACGAGGCCGCCGTCGGTCGCGAGCACGAGCGCGAAAGTCGCCGCGCGGAGGACTCGCTGTGGGACGCGGCGCCCCCTGCGGGCGGGGGCGGCGCGACGGCCTGACGCGCGGCGGGCTCCGGCGGCACCGAAGGTCCACTGCAGCGGTGAGGGAAAGGGAGCGACCGCGCCCACGCAGCCGGCCACCCTCGGGCCGGGGCGAAGCGGGCTCGGCAGGACGATCGATCGATCACCCGCTGCCAGCGCGGGTTATCGACGATCGTCCTGGAGCCGAGGGCACAAACCAGCGATAGCTGGTCAGCGAGTGGTGCCATCGTCGTCGCGAACGGTCGGCGGGAGGAAGGGACAGTGCTTCGCACGGCCCTTCCTTCCGGCGGCCGTCGCCGCGGCGGCGAGGGCGCCGCTCGCTACCAGCGGTAGTGGGCGAAGGCCTTGTTCGCCTGCGCCATGCGGAAGATGTCGTCCTTACGCTTGTACGCGCCGCCCTGCTGGGCCTGCGCGTCGAGCAGCTCGTTGGCCAAGCGCTGGGCCATGGTCTTCTCGCGGCGCTGACGGGCGAACTCGACGAGCCAGCGGACGGCAAGGGTGCGCGCGCGGCGCGACTGGACTTCGACGGGCACCTGGTAGGTGGCGCCACCGACGCGACGGGAGCGGACCTCGAGAGTCGGGGTGAGCGTCTTGATGGACTGCTCGAGCGCCTCGATGGGGTCCTTGCCACTGCGCTCGGCGATGATGGCCAGGGCGTCGTAGACGATCCGCTCAGCGGTCGACTTCTTGCCGTGCAGCATCACCTTGTTGATGACCTGCTGGACCAGGCGCGAGCGGTGGACGGCATCCGGCTCGACGGGCCGGATGGTGGCGGGGGCGCGGCGCGGCACTACTTCTTCTTCACGCCGTACTGCGAGCGAGCCTTCTTGCGGTCACTCACGCCGGCGGCGTCGAGCGTGCCGCGCACGACCTTGTAGCGCACGCCCGGGAGGTCCTTGACCCGGCCACCTCGTACGAGCACCACGGAGTGCTCCTGCAGGTTGTGACCCTCGCCCGGGATGTAGGCGGTCACCTCGATGGAGCCCGTGATGCGCACCCGGGCCACCTTGCGCAGCGCCGAGTTGGGCTTCTTGGGCGTGGTGGTGAACACGCGGGTGCACACGCCGCGCCGCTGCGGGGCAGCGGTCTGCTTCTTGCGGCCCTTGCCCGACTTGAGGCCAGGGGTGGCGAGCTTGCGGGGCTTGTCGGTGCGCCCCTTGCGGATGAGCTGCGAGGTGGTCGGCATGCGGCGCGAGATGCTAGCAGGGCTTCACGGGGAGGCCGGGGGGCCGCTACACCCGGCCGGCCGCCGCGGCGGGGCCGCCGCCGGGCACGCCGGCGCCGGCAGCACGCAGCGGCCCCGGGGTGAGCGCCGAGGCGACGATGACCAGCGTGAAGGCCAGCGCCTGGAGCGTGATCCCCAGGGCGTTGGAGGGCATGGGGTCGCCGAAGACCACGAGCCCGCCCGCGATCGCCGCGGTGTTGGCGATCGTGCCGGTGATGGCGATCACGGCGACGGCCTCCCCCTTCTGGAGCGAGCGCGCCGAGCAGTAGAAGGCGGCGACCGAGCCCGCGATGGTCACGAAGCTCCAGGGGGACAGCAACAGCCCGAGCACCCCGCCGTCGGCGGCGATGCCCGTCAGCGCCTTCACGCCGATGTTGCCCACACCGAACATGAGGCCCGCCGCGGCGGCGAGCATGATGCCGTGGTGCTCGGCGGCCCCGCCCAGGCGCGGGCCCATGATGAGCAGCGCCCCGGCGGCGAAGAGGCCTCCCTGGAAGGCGATCATGGCGGGCAGCGAGAAGGCGGAGTGGTCGCCGTTGGCAGCCGGGAGGGTGACGCCCAGCAGGACGAGGCCGGTGGCGGTGAGGGCCAGGCCCCACCACTGACGCCGGCTGACCCGGTGGCCGAAGAGCCTGTCGGCCATGACGGCCAGCATGACGAGGCCCCCGGAGAGGACGGCCTGGACGACCGACAGGGGGGCGAGGGACACGGCGCCGACGTGCAGGATCCACGCGAGGCCGCCGACGCTCATGCCCACGGCGAACCACTTGGAGCTCCAGAGCTGCCTCGCGGTCCGGAAGGGGTGGCGGACGCAGACATCGGGAGCCGCGCACGCGCCCCGGTGCTTGAACAGGAACGCGAGGTTCGTGGTGGCGGCGCATAGCAGCGCCAGCAGGATGCCGAGTTGGAGAGTCACGAGCTGGGGTTCGTGGGGCGCC
>JBBJOB010000283.1:0-2731 GCA_037721455.1 Solirubrobacteraceae bacterium
GGGAACTCGCGGATGTCGAGCTTCTCCTTGGAGGCCCGGATGACCATCTCGGAGGCGAACTCCATCCCGGTGGTGCGGAGGTCCAGGCGCGGCAGCACGTCACGGCGAAAGCCGCGCATGCCGCAGTGGGCGTCGCGGATGCCGGTGCGAAAGAAGAGGTTGAGCGTGCCGCTGAGCAGCGGGTTGCCGACGTAGCGGTGCAGCCACGGCATCGCGCCGGGCTGGATGTTGTCCATGCGGTCGCCCATGACCAGCTCGGCGCCGTCGCGCAGCGACTGCACGAAGGCGGGGATGCGGTCGAAGGGGTAGGTCAGGTCGGCGTCGAGCATCACCACGTACTCGCCACGGGCCTCCTCGAAGCCGCCCAGGTAGGCACTGCCATAGCCGCGGCGGGACACGTGGACCACCTGCGCGCCGGCGGCGGCGGCCAGCTCGGCGCTGCCGTCGTCGGAGCCGTTGTCGGCCACGATGACCTCGCCGTCGAGACCCGCGGCCTTGAGCACACCACGCGAGCGCCGCACGCACTCCTCGATGTTGTCCGCCTCGTTGAGGCAGGGGATGACCACGGAGACCTCCGGCCGCCCGACGGCGGTATCCGGTTGGTCCAGCGCGGCGGGGGTGCTCTTGACGGAGCTCATCTGCAGAGGGGATCGGCGGGGACCCAGCGGTCCCTGAACGAGGAGACGCGGCGACCGCGCGGGAGTTGCGCCCGCGATGGCGATCGTAGCGGGGCCCACGGCCCCTCCCGGCCCGCTACGACGGTCATACGGGCCGTTCAGTCCAGGTCGAAGGCCGCGTGGATCGCGTCTGTCAGCCCTAACTCCTGGGCAGGAAGCAGAACTCCGATCTGGCGGCCGAGCGCGCTGGTGGGAACGGTGACGATGCTGTCGCAGCTCACCACGCACTCTGCGTCCAGGCCATTGGCCGGGCCGACCGGCACCTCGGTGGACAGGCCTCGAGCGTTCGTCGTGATCGGTGCCACCGTCACGCGCTTCAGGTGGGGCCGCACGAGCTCACGGGTCAGCACGAGCACCGGCCGAGCCTTGTCCAGGTTCGCGGTGTGGATCGGGCGCACTACTCGAGGTCGAGCGGCGCGTACGCGGTGTGTTCCGCCAGGCTGTCCAGATCGGGATCGTCGCCGGCGCGGACCAGGATGGCCACGTCCCGGGCTGCCAGTGCTCGCCGACGCTCACGTTCCAAAGCCCGATTCACGACAGCGGCTCGGCTGTTCGCCTTCCCTTCGGATACCAACTCATCGACGAAGTCGACGAGGTCGTTGGCCAGCCGCACCGCGATCTGCTTGCTCATCCCATTACGGTACCAGCCTGGGATGCAAGACTCATCGCCCATGCGCATCTGCGTCGTCTACGACTGCCTGTTCCCTCACACCATCGGCGGTGGGGAGCGGTGGTACCGATCGCTGTCCGAGCGGCTCGCCAAGGAGGGCCACGAGGTGACCTACCTGACGCTGCGCCAGTGGCCGCGGGGAGCGACGCCCGACGCTCCCGCCGGCGTGAAGGTGTGCACCGCCGGGCCGCGCATGGCCCTCTACGTGGGCGCGCGGCGGCGCATCGCCCCACCGCTGGTCTTCGGCGCCGGCGTGCTGTGGCACCTGCTGGGCCACGGGCGGCGCTACGACGTGGTGCACACCGCGGCGTTCCCCTACTTCTCGCTGCTGGCCGCGGGAGTGCTGCGCCGGACGATCGGCTATCGCCTCGTGGTCGACTGGTTCGAGCTGTGGTCGCGCGAGTACTGGCGCGGCTACCTGGGAGCGGTCGGCGGGCGTGTCGGCTGGGCGGTGCAGCGCCTGGGCGTGCGCCTGCCCCAGCACGCGTTCTGCTTCGCGCGTCTCACCGCCGGAAGGCTGGGCGAGGAGGGCGTGGGCGGGCCGGTCACGGTCCTGGAGGGGATGGTGGCCGGACTACCGGAGGCGCAGGCCCCTGCGCCCGCCGAGCCACTGGTGGTGTTCGCGGGGCGCCACATCCCCGAGAAGCGGGTGCCCGCGCTGGTCCCCGCCGTCGCCCACGCGCGCGAGCGGCTGCCCGGCCTGCGCGCGGCGATCCTCGGCGACGGGCCCGACCGCGAGGAGGTGCTGGCGCACGTGCGTGCACTCGGCCTGTCCGACGTGGTGGACGTGCCCGGCTTCGTCGACGGCGACGAGCTGCACGCGACGCTGCGCCGGGCCCTGTGCCTCGTGCTGCCCTCCGCGCGCGAGGGCTACGGCATGGTGGTGGTGGAGGCCAGCGCGGCGGGGGTGCCCAGCGTGGTCTGCGCCGCGCCCGACAACGCTGCGGTCGAGCTGATCGACGAGGGCGTCAACGGCACGGTCGCGCCCGACGCCTCGCCCGAGGCGCTGGCCGCCGCGATCGAGCGCGTGCACGCGGGCGGCGAGGCGCTGCGCGCGTCGACGGCGGCCTGGTACGCGCGCAACGCGCACAGGCTCTCCCTCGAGGCCTCCCTGGACCGGGTGTCGGCGGCCTACCGAGGCGAGGTCGCTTCGTGACGCCGCGGGTCAGCGTCCTGATCGGCGCTTACAACAACGCCGCCACGCTGGAGCGGGCCATCGACTCGATGCTCGCCCAGACCGTCAGCGATCTCGAGCTGCTGGCCATCGACGACGGCTCACACGACGCAACGCCGCAGGTCATAGCGCGCGCCGCGGCGCGCGACCCGCGGGTGCGTCCGCTGCCCATGGGGCGCAACGTGGGCATCTCGCGCAGCCTCAACGAGG
>JBBJOB010000056.1:0-10453 GCA_037721455.1 Solirubrobacteraceae bacterium
GCAGGTCGTCGCCCATGAGTGCCACGTCGGCCGCCTCGATGGCCACGTCGGTGCCTGCGTTTCCAGTCTGTCGTGCGCCCGGTCAGGCGGTGACGAGCAGTCCGGTGGTGTACATGATCGCGATGCCGGTCAGGATGCCGCCGACGCTGAGGGGTTGCAGCACGCGCCCGAGGCTGTCGCGCAGGGTGGGGGCGATCTGCTGGATGACCTGGACGATGGCGCCGACGCCGACGCCGATGAGCAGGGCGGCCAGTTCGGCGTTGAAGGCGGCGGCGCCGATGACCGCGCCGAGGATCGCCGGGGCACCGGCGATGAGGCCCAGGAGCGCGAGTCGCGGCAGCGAGGGGCGGCTGTCGGTGAGGGGGGCGACGATGGCCAGGCCCTCGGTGGTGTTGTGCAGCGCGAAGCCGATGACCAGGAAGGCCCCGAGAGCCAGTGAGCCGATGGCGTAGGCCGAGCCGATGGCCAGGCCCTCGCCCAGGTTGTGCAGGCCGATGCCGATCGCGATCATCAGCGACAGGCGGAAGGCCGAGGCACCCGCGGTGGCTGCGCGTTCGCGCCGGGTGGCCATGAAGCGATCCAGGGCCGTGAGCAGCAGGTAGGCCAGGCCGGCGCCCAGCAGCACCAGGCCGGCGCCGCCGAAGGCGCCCGCCGAGCCCTGGCCGAGCTCGAGGCCCTCGAGCAGGCCGTCGAGGGCGAGGTAGCCCAGCAGCCCGACGGTCAGGGCGAGGAAGAAGCGCACCCAGCCGGGGTCGATGCGCCGCAGGAAGGGCAGCAGCAGCATGCCCAGGGCGACGGGGATGACGCCCACGTAGACGCCGAGGAGCGCCATGAGGGCGAAGAAGCCGCCGCCTGGCTCGGGGGTGGCCACCGCAAGGGGGATCTCGTGCTCGATGGTCCCCCCGGCGGAGGTCAGCAGCGAGACGTTGTAGGGCGAGCCCTCCTGCCACGGGTAGTCGAGGGTGAGCGTCTGGGCCTCCAGGCGACCGATCTCGCGGGCGCCGGCGGCGAAGTCCACGAACTGGTCGTTGACGGCGACCTGCGCGATCTCGACGGCGTCGGGGCCGGTGTTGCGCACGGCGATCTCGATCGACCCGGGACGCAGGACGGTCTGCTCGACGGCGAGCTCCTCCAGCGGCGGCCCGGCGCGCTCGGGCAGCGTCTGGTCGCCCAGCAGCGCGAAGGCTCCCAGAGCCACCACGATCAGCGCGAGGGGCAGGCCACCCAGCAGCCAGGTAGGCAGCCGTGTCGAGCCGACGGCCGGGCGGGAGGTCGCGCTGCGGGCCTCCATCACGCGACCTCGAAGAAGCCCATCCAGCCCAGGTCGGCGAACTCCGACTTGTGGCCATGGAACATGAAGCGCCCGGGGAAGGGGAAGCGGACCTCGAGGATCCCGCGCTGGCCCTGCATCTGGCTGATGGTGTCGGTGAACTCGGTGGGCTGTAGCCGCGTGCCGGTGGGGAAGTAGTCGAAGAAGTTGGCGTGCAGGTGGAACGAGTTGATCGGGTCGTACTCGAGGATGTTGACCAGGTAGATGCGCACCAGCTCGCCGCGGCGCACGCGGACGGGGTCGTCCATGTGGTGGAAGGCCACCGTGTTGACCGCGTAGACCTGGTTGCCCTCGGCGTCGAAGTTCGTGTTGAAGCCGTTCATCATCATCATCAGCTCGTCGGCGTCCTCGCGGCCCTGCTTGGGATCGACGATGAACGTGCCGTACATGCCCCGGGCGATGTGCTCGGCCAGCGGGCCGGCGTGACAGTGGTAGAGGTGCAGCCCGAACGGCTCGGCGTCGAACTCGTAGGTGAAGCTCTGCCCCGGCTGGATCAGCCCGGCGCCGACGCCGGGGACTCCGTCCATCCCGGCGCGGTGGATGCCGTGGAAGTGCATCGTGTGCGGGTGGTCCGATCCGTTGACGAAGCGCACCCGCAGCGCGTCGCCCTCGCGGCAGCGCAGCGTGGGCCCGGGGACGCGCCCGTTGAACGTCCACGCCGGATAGAACACCCCCGGCGACACCTCGATCTCCTTGTCCAGGGCCACGATCTCCCACTCGCGCAACGTCCGCCCACCCGGCAGGCGCCGCGCGCGCCCCCAGTCGAAGTCGCGCAGAATCTCGGTCGGGTCGAAGCCGTTGGCGGCGTGATCGACACGCCGTCCGGCCTGGAACATCGCCCCCGACGCCCCCCCGCCATGGGCCATACCGCCCTGTGACGTCTCCCCCAGCGCGCGGCTGCCGCCCAGCAGCGAGAGTCCCGCAAGTCCTGCGCCCCCACCGGCGAGCATCGAGCGTCTTGAGATCGGTTTCACGCTGTAAGCTAAGCACATATTCTGTCATGCCACAATTTCGTTTCTGGTCTTGGCACAAAGCAGTTCGATGCGCGCCGTCATACTGCGCGGCCGATGGGCTTTCGCCGCCGCCTCCTCACCCTCCCGGTCATCGCTCTGGCCGTGCTCCCGGCGGCCGGCTGCGGCGGCGCCGACGCCCCGCCCGATCCAGCCACCGTGAACGCCGGTCGACAGGTCTTCGCCACCAGCGGCTGTGCCACATGCCACACGCTGGCAGCAGCCGGCGCCCGGGGAACGATCGGACCGAGCCTCGATCAGCGGCTGCCTTCCCGTGACGAGGTCGCCCGCAGGGTCCAGGCGGGCGGCAGCGGCATGCCGTCCTTCTCGGAACGTCTCGGCGAGTCGGAGATCGACGCCGTCGCCGCCTACGTCGCAGCGGTCGCCGGCCGAAAGTGATCTCCCTCATCCGGCGCCCGCCGTGACAAGCCCGCGGTCGGCCGGTTCCGGCGGCAGGGGAGGAGCCGCTGGCGAGCTACGGCGCACGAACGCGCGGCGTCTCCCTGCGCGCACGCCGTTGGCGATGACGGCGATCTCGGCCAGCTCGTGGACGGCGACCACCGCGGCCAGGCCCAGGGTGCCGGTTGCGGCCAGCGGCACCAGAGCGAGGAGGATGCCGCCCGACAGCGCGAGGTTCTGGCGCATGATCCGCCCGGCGCGGCGGGCGTGCGCGAAGGTGTCGTCCAGGTGGCGCAGGTCGTCGCCCATGAGTGCCACGTCGGCCGCCTCGATGGCCACGTCGGTGCCCATCGCGCCCATGGCGATACCGACGTTCGCGCTGGCCAGCGCCGGGGCGTCGTTGATGCCGTCGCCGACCATGGCCACCGGCCGCCGCGCGCGGATCGCTTCGATCACCTCGACCTTGTGCTCGGGGCGTTGCTCGGCGTGGACGGTGGTGATCCCGGCCTGTGCGGCGAGCGCGCGGGCGGTGCGGTGGTTGTCGCCGGAGACCATGGCGATCTCCGCCATGCCCGCTCGCGAGAGGAGGCCCACGGCCTCGGCGGCCTCGGGACGCAGGTCGTCGCGCACGGCGATGGCCGCCAGGGGCTCGGCGTCGCGCTCGAGGACGACCACGGTGGCCCCGGTGTCCTGAAGATGCGCGACCTCGTCGGCCAGCGGCCCGGGGTCGACGAAGCCGGGATGGCCCAGGCGCACCGCAGCGCCGCTGACTTCGCCGACGATCCCCTGGCCCGGGAGGGCCTGGACCGACTCGCCGGGTGCCGGGTCGGGCGCCGCGGCGAGGATGGCGCGGGCGAGCGGGTGCTCGCTGCGGGCCTCCAGAGCGGCCGCGAGACCCAGCGCGTCGTCGCGTCGGATCCCGTCCACCGTGGCCACGGCGACGACGGCGGGCGCGTTGCGCGTCAGCGTGCCCGTCTTGTCGAAGGCCACCGCGCGCACGGCGCCCAGCGCCTCGAGCGCGGCCCCGCCCTTGATGAGCACGCCGCTGCGGGTCGCCGCCCCGATGGCGGCCACCACGGTGACGGGGACGCTGATGGCGAAGGCGCAGGGCGCGGCGGCGACGAGGATCACGAGCGCCCGCTCGATCCAGACGTCGGGCGAGCCGAGCAGGCTGCCCGCCAGCGCCACCAGCGCAGCGACCACCAGCACGCCGGGCACCAGCGGCCGGGCGATGCGCTCGGCCAGGCGCTGGCCGGCGCCCTTGCGTTCCTGGGCCTCCTCGACGATGCGCACGATGCGCGCCAGGGAGTTGTCCTCGCTGCGGGCGGTGACGTCGACCTCGAGGGCGCCGCGGCCGTTGACGGCCGCCGCGAAGACCTCGTCGCCGGGCCCGCGCTCCACCGGCACCGACTCGCCGGTGACGGCGGAGAGGTCGACCGCGCTGCGTCCGGTGTGCACCACTCCGTCGGTGGCCAGCCGCTCGCCCGGGAGCACCACGAGCCGGTCGCCGACCACCAGCTCGGCGGGATCGATCTCCTGCTCGCGCCCGCCGCGGCGCACCGTGGCCCGCGCGGGCACGAGGTCGAGCAGGCCGCGCAGGCCGCGGCGGGTGCGCGTCAGGGCGTAGCTCTCGAGGGCCTCGGAGATCGAGAAGAGGAAGGCGAGGGTGGCCGCCTCGCCGAGGTTTCCCAGGATCACGGCGCCGACCGCGGCCACCGCCATGAGGGTGTCCACGCCCAGGCGCCGGCGCAGCAGGCCGCGCGCGGCCTGGGGGACGAAGGTCAGCCCGCCGGCGACCAGGGCGCCCAGGAAGGCCACATCGGAGGAGGTTCCCGTGCGCAGCGTGGCCAGCACGAGCCCGGCGACCAGCAGCGCCCCGGCCAGCGCGGCCAGCCGGATCTCGCGCACGTCGCGCAGCCGCTGGGGCTCCTGGGCGGCCTTCGCGGCCGTTGCGCCGTGGTCGTCGTGCCCGCAGCAGGCCTCGCTCATGGCGCCGCCTGCGTCTCGGGCTGAGGGAGCGCGTCGAGCAAGCCGATGCCTGCGGGGGTCAGCGCGTACATGACCATCCTGCCCTCCCGCCGCGAGCGCACGAGCCCGGCCGCGCGCAGGGCGCGCACGTGGTGGGAGACGAGGTTCTGGGCGCGCTCGGTCACCCAGGCGAGGTCGCACACGCACAGCTCGCCGCCCTGGCGGAGGCTGAGCGCGATGGTCAGGCGTGTCGGGTCGCCGAGGGCGGCGAGCGAACGTGCGCGCCGCTCGGCCTCCTCGCGCCCCAGGCGCGCGGTACGCAGCGCCTCCGCGCGCGGAAGGTCGAGGCAGAGCAGATCGCAGCGGTCGTCGTCCATGACGCCATCCTAACGGTCATTGCTTCATTGGCACGGGCGCGGCGGGTCTGGGAGGCTGGTGGGATGCCGCTCGTCGCATTGGCGCTGTGCGTCGTCTACCTCCTGCTCGTCTTCGGCCTTCGCAGCCTGCTGCGCAGGCGGAGCACCGGATCGAGCGGCATGACGCCACCGGCCGGGCGCGGCTACGAGGAGGGCGCGGCGGACGCGCTCTTCCTGGTCGGTCTCGTGCTCGACCTGGGGGCGCCGTTGCTGGTCATCGCGGGCGCCCTCCCGATGTACGACCCGCTGGCGGGGACCACGACGGCGGTGGTCGGCAGCCTCGTGTTCGCGGGGGCCATCGCGCTGGCGCTCGTCGCCCAGCGCGAGATGGGCGCGGCCTGGCGCACCGGCGTCGTCGCCGGGGCAGACGATCCGCTGGTCACCTCCGGTCCCTTCGCCCTGGTGCGCCACCCGGTCTACACCGCCACCCTCGCCGCCTCGCTCGCGGTGGCGCTCATCGTTCCCACCGCCCTCGCCGTCCTGGCGCTCGCCGCGTGCGTGGCCGGCCTCGAGCTGCAGACCCGCGCCGTCGAGGAGCCCCACCTGCTCAGGCGCCACGGCGACGCCTACCGCGCCTACGCGCGGCGCACGGGCCGCTTCGCGCCCCTGCTCGGGCGCCTGCGCGCGCCACGCTGACCGCCGCCGGTCGGCGAGCTTGCGCTCAAGCTGAGAGGGCGGCGAGAATCCAGGCGTCGTCGGGCATGCCCGACAGCCCGTGCGGGGTGCTGTAGAGCCGGCATGTCAGGCCGAAGTCGGTCCGCTCGTCGGCGCCCGGCTCGACGTCGCGCCCGTCGACGCGCATGGTCGGCGAGCCGAGGAACCGCTGCGCTGCGGCCTCCTCGTCGGAGGTGATGCGCACGAGCTGCACGTCCGCCGGTGACGCGAATGTGCCGAGCAGCTCGGGCAGGTGGGCCAGCAGCCGGTCGTGGTTCGGGCACCCGTCGAAGAACAGCAGCTCGATCGTCGGTTCGTCCTGGGCCATGCGACCGTCCACGCTTAGGGACATGCCGACGGGTGGCGGCGCCACCAGACGGCCGCGGCCCCCAGCGCGATGGCGCTCACCGCGAGCAGGCGCGAGGCGGGGGTCATCGTGGGCGCGCCGCCTCGTCGGCCACGCGCGTGGGCGCAGCGGCCGGTGGCCCGGCGGCAGGGGTTGGAGCGGCTGTGTCGCGCTGGGCCTTGAAGGTGCGCAGACGCAGCGAGTTGGTGACCACGAAGACGCTGGAGAAGGCCATGGCCGCTCCGGCGAACAGCGGGTTGAGGAACCCCAGCATGGCGACGGGAATGAGCGTCACGTTGTAGGCGAAGGCCCAGAACAGGTTGCCCTTGATCGTGCCCAGCGTCCGGCGCGCGAGACGGATCGCGTCTGCCGCGGCGCGCAGGTCCCCGGAGACCAGGGTCAGGTCCGAGGCCTCGATGGCCACGTCGGTGCCCGTGCCGATGGCCAGGCCGAGGTCGGCCTGGGCCAGCGCGGGCGCGTCGTTGACGCCGTCGCCGACCATCGCCACGGTGCGTCCCTCGCTTTGCAGGCGCTGCACCACGTCGACCTTCTCGGAGGGCAGGACCTCGGCGATGACCTCGTCGATGCCCAGTTGGGCGGCGACCGCGCGGGCCGTGGCCTCGTGGTCGCCTGTCAGCAGCACCGTGTGCAGGCCCAGTCCGCGCAGGCGCTCGATGGCTTCGGGGCTGGACTCCTTGACCGTGTCGGCCACCGCAAGGACCACGCGCGCCGCACCGTCCCAGCCGGCGGCGATCGCCGTCTGGCCGCGGGCCTGCGCAGCCTCCAGCGCCGCCTCCAGTTCGACCGGCAGGTGCATGGGTGGGTCGGCTGATTCCAGGAGCGCAGGGCGGCCGACGATCAGGCCGTGGCCCTCGACCACGCCCTCCACGCCGAGCCCCTCGCGGTTGGTGAAGCCCTCGACGGCCGGCAGCGCGCCGACCTGCTCACGGGCGCCGCGGGCGACGGCCTGGGCGATCGGGTGCTCGGAGGCGTCCTCCAGCGCGCCGATCAGGCGCAGCGCCTCGTCGCGGTCGACGCCGTCGGCCACGGCGACCTCGACCAGGCTCATCCGCCCGGTGGTCACCGTGCCGGTCTTGTCGAGCACGACGGTGTCGATGCGCCGGGTGGACTCCAGGACCTCGGGGCCCTTGATCAGGATCCCCAGCTGGGCGCCCCGTCCGGTACCGACCAGCAGCGCCGTCGGCGTGGCCAGGCCCAGGGCGCACGGGCAGGCGATGATCAGCACCGCGACGGCGGCTGAGAAGGCGAACGCGCCGCTGGCGCCGTCGCTCAGCCAGAAGCCCAGCGTGGCGGCGGCCAGCACGAGCACGATCGGGACGAACACGCCCGAGATGCGGTCGGCCAGACGCTGCACGGGAGCCTTGCCGGTCTGCGCTTCGGTGACCAGCCTCCCGATCTGGGCCAGCGCGGTGTCCGCGCCGACCTTGGTGGCGCGCACCACCAGCCGGCCGCCCGCGTTGACCGTCGCGCCGACGACCTCGTCGCCGGGCTGCTTCTCCACCGGCACCGACTCGCCGGTGAGCAACGCCTGGTCGACGGCCGAGACGCCCTCCTCCACGACGCCGTCGGTGGCCACCTTCTCGCCCGGACGGACCACGAAGCGGTCGCCGACCTGGAGCTGGTCGACCGCCACCCGACGCTCGGTGTCATTGGCGTCGAGGATCGCGACGTCCTTGGCGCCCAGCTCCAGCAGCGCCGACAGCGCGGCGCCCGCGCGGCGCTTGGCGCGCGCCTCGAAGTAGCGCCCGGCCAGGATCAGGGTCGTGATCACTCCCGCGGCCTCGAGGTAGATGTGCTCGCTGCTGGCCGAGCGATCGAGCACCAGGTCCATGCCCATCTCGATGCCGGGCACGCCCGCGCCCAGGAAGAAGAGGGCCACGACCGACCAGCCCCACGCCGCCAGCGTGCCGATGCTGATCAGGGTGTCCATGGTCGCCGTGGCGTGCCTGAGGTTCTGCCAGGCCGCTCTATGGAACGGCCAGCCGGCCCAGAAGACCACCGGGGTGGCGAGCTGGAGGGCCAGCCACTGCCAGTACTCGAACTGCAGCGCCGGGATCATGGAGATCGCCAGCAGCGGGACGGAGAGAGCGGCCGCGCCGATCAGCCGTTGGCGCAGCGAGCGCAGGTGGGCCTCCTCGGCGTCCTCCCGGGGCTCGGCGCCGCCCGACGAGGGCAGCGCGGCCTGGTATCCGGCGGCCTCGACCGCGCCGATCAGGTCGTCGGTGCTGACCTGGTCGCCGTCGAACTCGACGGCCGCCCTCTCGGTGGCGTAGTTGACGGTGGCGCTCACGCCCTCGAGCTTGTTGAGCCTGCGCTCGATGCGGTTGGCGCACGACGCGCACGTCATGCCCTGGACCGGCAGCTCGAGCCTCTGGGGGGTCTGCGTGCTCATCGCGCTACGTCGTACCCCGCTTCGGAGACGGCGGCACGCACGGCGGCGTCGTCGACCTCGTCTCCGCGGACGACGAGGGTCCCGGTGGCGTGGTCTGCCCGCGCCGACTCGACCCCGGCCAGCGCCTCGACCTCCTCGTGCACGGAGAGCTCGCAGTGGCCGCAGCTCATCCCGGTCACGGTGTAGGTCTTCTCGGTGGTCATCGTACGCTCCTGACGTGTACGGACGGGGGGTATGTGGCAGGCGACCGTACCACATGAACCCGTGGGGGGTAGTGGTAAAGTGCCATCATGTCCACGACCCCCACCCGCGGCTACACCGCCACCAAGGACCAGCTCAACAGCCGTCTCTCGCGCATCGAAGGCCAGGTGCGCGGCATTCAGCGCATGGTCGACGAGGACCGCTGGTGCATCGACGTCCTGACCCAGATCTCGGCTATCCAGGCCGCGCTCGACAAGGTGGCTCTCGGCCTGCTCGACGACCACGCGCGCCACTGCGTGCTGCCCACCGAAGGCCAGGAGCTGACCGATCGCACCGACGAGCTGATGGCTGCCGTCGGACGGCTCATGCGCCGCGGGTGAACCGTGTCTCCAGGGTCAGGGTGACCCGATGGGCTTACCGGTGGGCTTGCCATCCGCTCCGAGCGGCACGACACGCAGACCGGGCAGGTCGTCAAGGTTCTCGGGAAGGCTGGCGAAGAAGAAGGTACCGCGCCGGCTGGGTACCGGCTGGGTCGGGAACTGTCGCCCGGAGTTGCCGTCGGCCTCGATACGCACCTGTTCGGCCTCAGCGGGCGCAAAGCCGAAGAGCGCCGTTCGTGGTGGGCCATCGCCGCCGCCGACTTGGGCGGGTTCGCCGCCCGTCCCGCCGCAGCCCTCGCTCGTGCTTCCGGGTAGGACGCCGGGCGGGTCGATCAGTCGCACGCCGAAGCAGGGCCCAGCGGTGCTTTCGGAGATGAAGGCCTCCCAGGCGCCAAATTCCGGGTCCTGACCCTTTGCGATCACCTCGCGCGGGGCCGTACGCACAAGCCCGTCGGGCTCGCGCTGCGGCTTGAAGATCTCGATGACGGCCGCGCTCGCCGGCACGACGAGCGCAAGGGCTGCCCCGAGCACAAGCAGCGGTCGGAGAGGGCGCGGGAACCGACGTGGTGCCTCAGAGCGTGCGGCGTTCTCCTGACGCGCAGCGGCAGCTCGGAGCTGGCCCTCCAGCCGGTCGAAGTAGTCAGTCATTTGCTCTCCCGGATTTCGGAGCGCAGCCGGGCGAGCCCACGGCTTACACGCTTTCGCACGACGGATTCCGAGCAACGCAACTGCACGGCGATATCGGCGTAGTCGCGCTCTTCGAGAACGCGGGCCTGGACGGCAGCCCGCGTGTCGGGGGGTAGGGCCGCCAACAAAGAGGACGAGCTCCCGACGGCTTCACTCGCTGCTGCAATATCGTCGATCCGGCGTAGGTCGTCGTCTTCGAGCATGACCGGCGTCATGCCGAGCCGCCTGCGGCAACCGTCCTCGACTCGGCCGCGCCGCTGACTGTCCACGATCTTGTTCGACGCGATGGCGCAGAGCCAGCCGCGCGCGTCGCCCAGTCGGCGGTCGAACGTCGTACGCGCCTCCAACGCCGCTGCGAACACCTCGGCTGTCAGATCTGCCGCAAGCTCCCGGTCGTCGACGCGGCGCAGCACGAAACGCAGCACCTCAGGCAAGTGACGACGATAGAACACCGCGAACCGCTCGCCATCGTGGTCTGCGACATCGAGCAGATGCTCATCTTCGAGCGACACGTGCTTGATCATCGCCTCTAGTACGGGACTTCGCCCGAAGTGTGACCCACGGCGGCCGCGAAGCGGCTCCCGATGGCTGCCTGGAAGGTCGCGCTCGGTCTGCACGATGATTGCGCCGCCCGTGCCTACTGGCAGCG
>JBBJOB010000284.1:0-2729 GCA_037721455.1 Solirubrobacteraceae bacterium
ACCGTGAGCTCGGGGACCATCACGGCGTCGGAGACCTCGATCGCGCCGTCGACCTGCGCGGCGAAGCCGCGCTGCACGAGCGGGCGCACCGCGAAGCCGTCGCCGGTGATGCCCATGGTGGCCAGCCGGGCGCGCAGCGGCTCGACCTCGTCGCGATTGTTGGGTGTCTGGGTCATGGCCACGCGCAGGGGCAGGCCCAGGGACGACGCGTACTCCAGCCCCTCCATGGCCCGCTCCCAGGAGCCCGCGCCGCGCCAGCGGTCGTGGGTCTCGGGGCGCGCGCCGTCGATCGAGCTCTGCAGGACGAGGCCGTCGCGGCCGGCCAGACGGGCCAGCTCGCGCCCGCGGCGCCCGGTGAACAGCATCGCGTTGGTCAGGACGACCGTCTCCAGGCGGTCGCTGGCGTACTCGATCATCTCGAGGATGTCGGGATGCACGAACGGCTCGCCGCCGGTGAGGTAGAGCTCGGTGAAGCCCTCGCGCACCGCCTCGTCGACCAGCGAGCGCAAGCGCCAGGCCGCGATCTCGCGCCGGCGCGCGAGCGGCGAGGAGGCCACGACGCAGTACTCGCAGGCCAGGTTGCAGTGGAAGTTGGTGTAGACCCACAGGCGCGGCGGGAACAGCGGCGTGCCGAAGAGGGAGACCACCGGGCGGCCGTCGTCGGGCACCTCGATCGGCTCGGCCCAGCCGGCGCCGTCGGCGCCCTCGAACCCGGAGGGCATCGCCTCGCGGTAGACGTGGAACGCGCCGCGGGCGCGCTCGGGCGGCGGGACGATCTCCAGGCACGTCGTCCACCACCCGGTCTCCACGGTCTCCACGAAGGGCTCGGGCAGCCCGGCGGCCCGCATCGATGCCGCGTGCGCGCGCCAGTCGTAGGCCAGCGCGACCAGGTCGGCGCGGGCCTCGCCGGCCTCCAGGTCGACGATCGCGTACCAGGTCTCGCGCCGCCCGTCGTTGGCCGGGCGCCCGACCGTGCCGACGTTGACGATCAGCGTGTCGTCGACCCGGCGCTGCCACGGGATGCCCGTGTGGGTGCACAGCAGCACATCGGGAGGCCCGCCTGCGCAGCCGTCCAGGCGCACGCGCAGCTCGTCGTCGTCCAGCGACTCCCACAGGAAGTCGTTGATGACCAGCGGCGAGCCGTGGACCATGTGCACGTCGACGCCCGCGATGTCCATGCGCAGCTCGCCGGGCAGCCCGTGCATCCAGGCCGCGAACTCGGGCGACGTGTGCGCCTTCGTGTAGTCGTACATGAGCTGGGCGAAGTGGTTGTCGCGCTCGTCGGCGTAGCCGCAGCCGCAGTCCGGGTCGCCGCGGGCGATGGCCACGTCGTAGTTGCCCGCGATGCACTCGACGCCGCCGTCGGTGAGCAGCGGCCACACCGCGTCGCACTGCGCCCCGAAGCCCCCGAGGTCCCCCAGGCAGACGAGGCGCTCGCAGCCGCGGGCGCGCGCGTCATCCAGGCACGCGGCCACCGCGTAGGGATTGGCGTACGCGCCGCCGAAGATCCCGACCCGGGTCATCGCCCGAGCATAGGCTTCCACCCATGTGCCACCCCCCACGTATCGCCGTCCTCGGCGCCGGTCCCATCGGCCTCGAGGCCGCCCTGGCCGCTGCCGGGCGCAACCTCGACTTCACCGTCTTCGAGGCCGCCGACGCGGTGGGCGGCCACGTGCGCCAGTGGAGCCACGTGCGCACCTTCACGCCGTGGTCGATGACCGTCTCGCCCCGGGCACGCGGCGCGCTGCCCGACGCCCCCGACGGCGACGAGCTGCCCACCGGCGGCGACCTGGTCGAGCACCTGCTCGAGCCCCTGGCGGCGACCGCGCCGCTGGCCGGCCGTCTGCGCACGGGTACCCGCGTGCTGGCCGTGGCGCGCGAGGGGATGCTCAAGCACGAGCACATCGGCAACCGCGGGGAGGGCGGCCGCCCGTTGCGCCTGCTCGTCCGCCGGCCCGACGGCAGCGAGGCCATCGAGCGCGCCGACGTGGTCATCGACGCCACCGGCACCTACTCCAACCCCAACCGCCTGGGCGACGGCGGCATCGATGCCGTCAACGAGCGCGCGCTGGAGCATCGCATCGACCGCTACCTGCCGGATTTCGCCCGTGAGGCCGACGGGTGGGCGGGGCGCACCGTCCTGCTCAGCGGCGCCGGGCACTCCGCGCAGACCGCGGCGCGTGCCCTGGCCGCCTTCGCCGCCCAGGCGCCGGGCACGCGGGTGGTGTGGGCGGTGCGCAACCCGCGACCCGACTGGGGCGCCGTGGCCGACGATCCGCTGCCCGAGCGCGCCGCCCTGAACGCCGGCGCGGCGGAGCTGGCCGGCGGGGCGACCGATGCGGTCGAGGTCCTCCCCGGCCGTGTCACCGAGGCGCTGGCCCAGCGCGACGGGCGCATGGTCGTCACGCTGCGCAACGGCGGAAGCGAGGAGATCGAGGTCGACCGGATCCTCGCCCTCAACGGCGGCGTTGGCGACCAGGAGCTGTACCGCCAGCTCCAGGTCCACGAGTGCTACGCCACCGCGGGTCCGATGAAGCTCGCCGCCACGCTGCTGGGCGAGACCGGCGGCGACTGCCTGGCCATCGGCTCGGCGGGCGCGGAGACGCTCGTCAACCCGGAGCCCGGCTTCTTCATCCTCGGCGCCAAGTCCTACGGGCGCAACTCGCAGTTCCTGCTGCGCACGGGCTGGCAGCAGGTCGACGACGTGTTCGGCTCCCTCATCTAGTGGC
>JBBJOB010000057.1:0-10450 GCA_037721455.1 Solirubrobacteraceae bacterium
CAGAAGTCGGTCCCCACGCAGGTCTTCACCGTGCGTACCGCCTTGGCGTAGGCGTGGCCGGAGGGCATGCCCAGCTCGGCCCAGATCGCGGGCAGGTCCTGCTTGCGTACGCCGAGCAGATCCAGGCGCTGGCCGCCGGTGACCTTGACCATCGGGACCTCGTAACGGTCGGCGACGTCGGCGATGCGCCGCAGCTCGTCGGGCGTCGTCACGCCGCCGTACATGCGGGGCACGACGGAGAACGTGCCGTCGCGCTGGATGTTGGCGTGCACGCGGTCGTTGATGTAGCGCGCGTCGCGCTCCTCGCGGTGCTGGTTGGCCCGCACCTCGCTGACCAGGTAGGCCAGCGCGGGCTTGCACGTGCCGCACTCCCGGCCGGTGCCGCAGGCGGCGGCCACGTCGCTGACCGACTCGTGGCCGTCGGCGCGGATCGCCTCGGCGAGCTGCTCGCGGGTCTGTTTGCGACACGGGCAGAGGTAGGCCGGCTCCTCGTTGAGGCCCCCGGTGGCGGCGGCGACGATCTCGATGACCGCCGGCTTGCAGGAGCCGCAGCCGGTGCCCGCGCGCGTGCGGGCCATGACCTCGCGGGGGGTAGCGCACCCCTCGTCGGCCACGGCGGCGACGAGCTCGCTCTTGCAGACGCCGTTGCAGTCGCAGATCTGCGCGGTGTCGGGAAGGTCGGCGGGGCCGAGGGCGCTCGCGTCGGCCAGCGCCTGGAGCGGGTCGTCGATCGGCTCGCCGCTGCGCACGGCGGCCACGAGTGCCTCGGCGCCGCGGGTGTCGCCCAGCAGCACGGCGCCGACGGCGCGCCCGCCGGAGACCGCCAGCTTGCGGTACACGCCGGCGTCCGGATCGGCCACGATGGCCTCCCGCTCACCGCCGGCCTCGCCGGCGGTCACGAGATCGATGCCGGCCACCTTGAGCTTGGCGGTCAGAACCGAGCCGGGGTACAGCGCCTCCTCGCCGGTGATCGCCTCGGCGGCGACGCGGGCCTGCTCGAAGATCGGCGCGACGAGCCCGTAGATCCTCCCGCGGTGCTGCGCGCACTCCCCGACGGCGTGGATGCCGTCGTGGTCGGTGCGCATGGCGTCGTCGACGACGATCCCGCGCTCGCAGGCCACGCCGATCTCCCGGGCCAGCGTGGTCTCGGGGCGGATGCCGACCGACACGACGACCAGGTCGGCGGCCAGCTCGTCGCCGCCCGCGAAGCGCAGGCCCCGGGCCCGGTCGGGGCCCATGATGCACTCGGTGGCGCGCTCCAGCAGCACGTCGATGCCCAGCTCCGCCAGTGCGGGGACGAGCAGCGCCGCCGCGCCCGCGTCGACCTGGCGCTCCATCAGCCGGTCGACCAGGTGCACGACGGTGACCGTGGTGCCCTGCGCGGCGATCCCCCGCGCGGCCTCCAGGCCCAGCAGCCCGCCGCCGATGACCGCCGCGTGCTGCGTGCCGTTCGCGGCGGCGTCGTGGATCGCGGCGCAGTCCTCCGGCGTGCGAAACGGGTGGACCCCGGGCAGGTCGATGCCGGGGATGGGCGGCATGAGCGGCTGGGAGCCCGTGGCGAGCACGAGCGCGTCGTAGGCCAGCGTCGTGCCGTCGTCGAGCGTCGCCTCTCGAGCCGCGGTGTCCACGGCGGTCACCCACCGCCCGCAGCGCACGTCCACCCGCTGGTCGGTGAACCACTCCGCCGGGCGCAGCTCCAGCGTCTGGGGATCCTCGCCGGAGACGAGGATCTCCGACAGGCGCACGCGGTCGTAGGGGGGCGAGACCTCGCCGCAGACGAGCGTGATCGTCGCCTCGCGGTCGCGCTCGCGCACCTGCTCGCACACCGCCTGGCCGGCGATCCCGCCGCCGACGATCACCACTGATGGGCTCATAGCGAGCACCTCCGTTGTGGCTCGACCCAGACCTGGGTCGAGCAATGACGCGCTGTCATGTGCCCATCCTGGACGGTTGCGGTTTCCCGGCCACGTCGTCCGTGTTTCGACTCCGTGAAGCCAGGATCGACTCGACCTCCTCGGTGCAGCCACCGCAGCCGGTCGTCGCGCGCGTGACGCGGCCGACCTGTGCGACGGTGCGCAGGCCTCGCGAGGCGATCGCGCGCTCCAGGTCGCCGCGGGTGACCGCGTTGCACGAGCAGATCGTCTCGGCGGGATCCGGCTCGCCCGACGCGTCGCCGGCACCGGGAAGGAGCAGCTCCTCGGGGACGACGCTCCCGTCGCGCAGCAGCCCCGAGAGGCGGCGAGCGTCGGTGGTGTCGCCCACCAGCGAGGCGCCGACGAGCCGGCCGCCGTCGAGCACCAGCCGCCGGTGGACGCCCGCGCGGGTGTCGGAGACGAGGATCTCCTCCGCACCGTCGGGCAACGGCCCCGTCGACGCGCCGCCGGCGAACACGCCGACGCCTGAGACCTTGAGGGTGGTCGCGGTGATCGCGCCGTGAAAGCCGGCCGGGTCCCCGGCGATCCGAGCGCCCGCGACCCGCGCCTGCTCGGCGACCGGCGCCCACAGTCCGTAGACCGTCCCACGGTGCTCGGCGCACTCGCCGACCGCCCAGACGTCGGGCGCGCTGGTGCGCAGCTCGTCGTCGACGAGGATGCCGCGGTCGCACGCCAGGCCGGCCGCCTGCGCGAGCGCGACCTGGGGCCGCACGCCGGCGGCCATGACCACCGCGCTGGCCTCGAGCTCGTCGCCGTCGTCGAGCACCACGCGGCCCGGCTCGATGTGCGCCGCGCCACGGCCCAGGCGCAGCGCGACGCCCTGGGCACCCAGACCGCGGGCGAGCATGGCCCCGCCGCCTGCCTCGAGCTGCTGGGCCATCAGGTGCCCCGCGAGCTCGACCACGGTGACCTGCGCGCCGCGGGCGCGCAGGCCGGCCGCCGCCTCCAGGCCCAGCAGGCCGCCGCCGACCACGACGACCCGCTCCCCCGGTGGGGTGGCGGCCAGGCGGTCGGCGTCGCGCCGGGTGCGGAAGGCGCCGACGTGGGGCGACTGCGCCCCTGGCACCGGCGGGACGAACGGCCGCGAGCCGGTGGCGAGCACCAGCGCGTCGTAGGGGTGGCGCTCGCCGGAGGCGTCGGTGACCTCGCGCGCGCCGGTGTCGATCGCAGTGGCGGGCCCGTGCAGCGCCACGCCGTGCTCGGCGAACCACGCGCTGGGGCGCAGCTCGAGCTCCGCGGCGCCGCAGGTGCGCGCCAGCAGCTTGGACAGCAGGATGCGGTTGTAGGGCAGGCCGCCCTCCTCGCCCAGCATGCTGATCCGCCAGTGCTCGCCCGGACGGCGGCGCAGCGCCTCCTCGGCCACCGCGAGACCGGCCATACCGGCCCCCACGACCACCAGGCGCCGGGGGCGGGGCGGGGCGCCACGGCTCACCGGGGCGCCCGGGCGCATCACGGGCTCGAGGCGTACCGCGACGGCCTTGAGCTCCGGCTGGCCGGAGTCGGGGTCGGTGGCGCCGATGGTCAGCGCGTTCAGCGAGCCTGCGCCGGGCTCGGCGTGCAGGTCGCCCCAGTGGAAGGGCGCGAAGGCCACGCCGCGTGGCAGCGTCTCGTCGCAGCGCAGGGTCAGGCGGGTCTCGCCGCGTCGCGAGACGACGCGCACGGCGCTGCCCGCGGCGAGACCTGCCGCCTGCGCGTCGGCGGGGTGGCAGGCGACCTCCGGCTTCCCCGCCGCGGCGCGCAGCGTGGCCGAGTGCCCGGTGCGCGTCATGGTGTGCCACTGGTCGGCGACCCGTCCGGTGGTCAGCAGCAGCGGGAAGGCGTCGTCCGGCGACTCGGCAGGGTCGGCGTGCGGGGTGGGGGCGAAGCGCGCGCGCCCGTCGGGCGTGGCGAACTGAAGCTGCGTATACAGGCGCTCGGTGCCGGGATGGTCGCGTATGCGTCCCGGGCACGGCCACTGGAGGCTGCCCTCGCGCATCAGCCGCTCGTGGCTCATGCCACTCAGGTCGCAGGGCGTGCCGGCCGTGGTGGCGGCGAACTCGGCGAACACCGCGGCGGCGTCGGGCCAGGCGAAGGCCTCGCTATGGCCGAGGTGGCGGGCCACGCCGGCGACGATCTCCCAGTCCGGGCGCGCGGCGCCGGGCGCAGACAGCGCCCGGCGCACGAGCGCCACGCGGCGCTCGGAGTTGGTCATGGCACCCTGCTTCTCGGGCCAGGCGGCGGCGGGAAGCACCGCGTCGGCGTGGGTCGAGGTCTCGGTCGGGTGGTGGGCGTCGGAGACCACGACGAGCTCGGCACGCTCCAGCGCCCGGCGCGCCCGCAGTCCGTCGGGCAGCGAGACCAGCGGGTTGGTCGCCATGATCCACACCGCCTTGACCCGCCCGTCCTCCAGCGCGTCGAAGAGCTCGACGGCGGGGAGGCCCGGGTGGGGGGAGATGCTCCCCGCCGCCAGGCCCCAGTGGGCCTCCATCGCCACGCGGTCCTGCGCCTCGGCCACCTTGCGATAGCCCGGCAGCATGTGCGCCAGGCCGCCGGTCTCCCGGCCGCCCATCGCGTTGGGCTGGCCGGTGAGCGACAGCGGCCCCGCGCCCGGGCGCCCGATCTGCCCGGCGGCCAGGCAGAGATTGATCAGCGCGCGGTTCTTGAGCGTCCCGACGGTCGACTGGTTGGCCCCCATCGACCACAGCGCCATCGCACACGCCGCGCCGGCGAAGCGCCGCGCCGCGGTCTCGATGTCGCCGGCAGCGACGCCACAGACCTCCGCGGCGCGCTGGGGCGGCCACTGCGCCGCGACCGCCCGGGCCTCCTCCCAGCCGGTCGTGTGGCGCTCCACGAAGGCGGTGTCCACCAACCCGTCGCGGTCGATCACGTGGAGCATCGCGCTCAGCAGCGCAAGGTCGGTCCCGGGGCGCACCGGCAGGTGCAGGTCGGCCCCGGTTGCGGTCGGCGTGGCGCGCGGGTCGGCGCAGATGACGAACGCGCCCTCGGCCTGACGGTCGCGGATGCGCGACCAGACGATGGGATGACAGGCAGCGGTGTTGGTGCCCAGCAGCAGCAGGCAGTCGGTCAGGGCGAGGTCGGCGTAGGCGGGCGGGGGGCCGTCGGCGCCCAGCGACTGGGTGTAGCCCGCCACCGCGGAGGACATGCACAAGCGGGAATTGGAGTCGACGTTGTTGGTGCCCAGGAACCCCTTGGCGAGCTTGTTGACCGCGTAGTAGTCCTCGGTCAGCAGCTGGCCCGAGATGTAGAAGGCGATCGCCTCGGGGCCGTGCTGCGCCGCGATGTCGCGCATTCCGCCGGCCACGCGGGCGTAGGCCTCCTCCCAGCCGGCGGGCGCAAGACGTCCGCCGGCGTCGCGCAGCAGGGGCGTGGTCGCACGGTCGGGAGCGTGCACGGCGCTGGGCAGCTCGAGCGGCTTGCGACACGTGCGCCCGCGGTTGACGGGGTGCAGCGGGTCGCCGCGCACGTCGCGCAGGCGTCCCTGGTCGGTGTCCACGAGCAGCCCGCAGCCCACCCCGCAGTAGGGGCACTGGGTCCGCATGGTCGGCACGGACACCATGCTCGGTGCCGGGGGTTTCTTTCGGACGTCCGGTCGATGAACGCTGGATGAACGGGCGTCACGGGTGGACAACGCGCTTGGGACGTGGGGACAAAGACAGCGGGCGATCCGCCTCGTAGCGTGGCGACGCAATGGCAACCGGCCACCACGAGTTCGTGCTGCGCACGGTCGAGGAGCGCGGCGTGCGCTTCGTGCGGCTGTGGTTCGTCGACGTCCTGGGCCTGCTCAAGAGCTTCGCCATCCCGGTCTCCGAGCTCGAGGGCGCGCTGACGGAGGGCGTCGGCCTGGACGGCTCCTCGCTGGAGGGGCGCACGCGCCTGCGCGAGCACGACGTCATCGCCCACCCGGACCCGCGCACGTTCCAGGTGCTGCCGTGGCGGCCCGACTCGCTGGTGGCGCGCATGTTCTGCGAGGTGCGCATGCCCGATGGCGACCCGTTCGGCGCTGACTCGCGCACGATCCTGCGCCGGGTGCTCGAGCAGGCCGCGGGCCTGGGCTACACCATGCAGGTCGGCTGCGAGCTGGAGTTCTTCCTCTTCGCCGCGCTGGGCGAGGACGGCGCCGCCCCGCGGCCGCTGGACGACGGGGCGTACTTCGACCTCACCCCGCTGGACGCCGGCAGCGACTTCCGCAAGCGCACCATCGACTACCTCGAGGCGATGGGCATCCCGGTGAAGGCCTCCCACCACGAGGTCGCGCCCTCCCAGCACGAGATCTCCCTCGCGCACACCGACGCGCTGTCGATGGCCGACGCGGTGACGACCTTCCGCCTGGCCGTCAAGGAGGCTGCCGACGAGCTCGGCGCCTACGCGACGTTCATGCCCAAGCCGCTGGCCGAGCATCCGGGGTCGGGCATGCACCTGCACGTCTCGCTGTTCGAGGGCGAGCGCAACGCGTTCCACGACCCGGCGCCCGGCGTGCCGCTGTCACCCGCCGGCCGGGCCTTCGTCGCTGGCGTCCTCGCGCACGCACGGGAGCTGACCGCGGTGACCAACCAGTGGGTGAACTCCTACCGGCGGCTGGCCTGCGGCTTCGAGGCGCCGGCGTCCGTGAGCTGGACGCTGCGCGGCGCCGCGGCGCTCGTGCGGGTGCCCCAGCGCCGTCCGGGCCGGGCCGAGGCGGCGCGCTTCGAGCTGCGCTCCCCCGACCCGGCGTGCAACCCCTACGTCGTGCTCGCCCTGATCCTGGCCGCGGGCCTGCGCGGCATCGAGCGCGGCTACGAGCTGCAGGCCGAGTCCGTCGACGACGAGCCCGCACCCGGCGACGGGCACCTCCCCCGCGACCTGCGCGAGGCGACCGACCTGTTCGACGCCTCCGAGCTGGCCCGCGAGACGCTCGGCGACCACCTGTGCGATGCGTTCGTGCGCAACAAGCGCCGCGAGGTCGACGACGAGCGGCGCACCGTCACCGAGTTCGACCGGTCCCGCTACCTGCGGCTGTTGTAGCGATGGCCCCGACCGCCGACACGTTGGTCCAGACCGGCGGCACGCGACCGTGACCTCCGCGTGGATCTACGGCACGCGCGACGCCGAGGCGACGGCCCAACTGCTGGCCGAGCTGGGCTTCAGCCCGCACCGGGTCGCCGCCAACGGCACGCTGCGACCGGCGCAGGGCGCCGACCGGGCGCCGAGCCTTGCGCTCATCCTCGTGGGCGACGACCCCGACGACCCGGGCGAGCCCGCGTGCGCCGAGCTCTGCGCGCGGCTCGCTGCCGAGGAGGAGCTCGGGGAGGTGCCGGTGATCATCGCCGTCGAGGCGGGCGAGCTCGTGGGCGCCGAGGTGGCGGAGGGTCACGAGCTGCTCGTGGCGCCATTCTCCCTGGAGGAGCTGCGCGCGCGGATCGGCCGCGCGCGGCGGGCGGTCCACGGTGTCGACCACGACGACGTCGTGCGCGTCGGCGGCCTGGAGCTTGACCTGGCGACCTACCAGGTGACCGTGCACGGCAGGCCGGCGGACTTCACCTACATGGAGTACGAGCTGCTGAAGTTCCTTGCCACCCACCCGCGCCGCGTGTTCACGCGCGAGGCGCTGCTGGCCCGGGTGTGGGGCTACGACTACTACGGCGGCGCGCGAACGGTCGACGTCCACGTGCGCCGCGTGCGCGCCAAGCTGGGCTCCGAGCTGGCCGGGCGGATCAAGACGGTACGCAGTGTCGGCTATCGCTGGGAGGACGGATGAACGCATCCCTGGCTGCTCTGCCCGCCACGCGCGGGCGCAGCTCCTACGAGGGTTTCAGGGCCGTGATCAAGGCGGTGGGCACCGGCAAGCGGGGCAGCCGCTCACTGACCCGCGAAGAGGCCCACGCGGCGACGGCGCAGCTGCTCGCCGGGGAGGTGACGCCCGCGCAGGCCGGCGCGTTCCTCATCGCCATGCGCATCAAGGGCGAGACCCCCGAGGAGCTCGCCGGCATGGCCCGGGCGCTGGGCGACGCGCGGGCGGGGCCCGACGCGCCGGCGGGAGCTCCGCTCGTCGCCTGCGCCGGCGCCTACGACGGCATGGTCGAGGCGCCGCACCTCTCGCTGGCCGCCGCCGTGCTCGCGGCCGCCGCGGGCGCGCGGATCGTCGTGCACTGCGGCGATCCACTGGGGCCCAAGCACGGCACGAGGCCCGCGCAGGTGCTCGCTGCGCTCGGCGGTCCCGAGCGGCCTTGCGTCGAGGAGTCGCTGGCCATGCTCGAGCGCTCGGGCGTCGCGCTCGTGCACGCCGGCGTGGCCGTGTCCGGGTGGGACGCGTTGACCGCGCTGCGCGACGAGATCGGCCTGCGCAGCCCACTGCACACCGCCGAGAAGCTCGTCGGCCACCTCGGTGCGACACGCTTCGTCGTCGGCCACACGCACAGCTCCTACCGCGAGCGCATCCTCGGCGCGCTCGAGCTGCTCGGCGCCCAGGCCGCGGTCGCCGTGCGCGGCATGGAGGGCTCGGACGTCGTGCGCGCCGCCCGGCCGGTCGCCGCCGAGCCGGGTCGGGTGCTCGATCTGCCCCAGACCCCGGGGAGCCTGCTGCGCGGCGATGGAGATCCCGTCGTCGCCGCTCGCCTGACGCGCGCGATCGCCACCGGCGCCGAGCACGGTCCTGCGGCAACGGCGGCGGTCCTGTCGGCCGCGGTGCGTGTGTACGCGGCCGACCTGTGCCCCTCCCCGCGCGACGGGGTGCGCCTGATCACCGACGCGGTCGCCGAAGGGCGCGCGGAAGCGGCGCTCGAAGCGCTGGTCGTGTGACCGGTCGCCTGCTCGACCCTGCCGGTCGCCTGATCGACCCCCTGCCGTCACAGAGCCGAAACACGGCCCGCACCCGACCGAAACCGCCCACTGAAAGGCTCGTCGCAGCATCGAGACGACCTGGGAGATCACATGACAGCCGCCAGCGCAGCACCGAGCCGCAGGGGCCGGTGGATCGACGACTGGGAACCCGAGAACGAGGAGTTCTGGGAGTCCAGCGGCAAGCGGATCGCTCGCAAGAACCTGGCGTTCTCGATCCTCGCCGAGCACCTGGGCTTCTCCATCTGGGTGATCTGGACGATCGTGGTCATCAACCTGGGCAACGCCGGCATCACGCTGTCGCTGTCCGAGCAGTTCATCCTGATCGCGGTCCCCAACCTCGTCGGCTCGTTCCTGCGCATCCCGTACACGTTCGCGGTGCCGCACTTCGGCGGTCGCGCGTGGACCATGGTCAGCGCCGGGCTGCTGTTCATCCCGACCGCGCTGCTGGCCTTCGTCGTGCCCAGCGGCTGGCTGGCCGCCCAGAGCGCCGACACGCAGCTCTGGGTCCTGCTGGCCTGCGCGGCCACCGCGGGCTTCGGCGGAGGGAACTTCTCCTCGAGCATGTCGAACATCTCGTTCTTCTACCCGGAGGGCAAGAAGGGGCTGGCGCTGGGACTCAACGCCGCGGGTGGCAACCTCGGGGTCGCGGTGGCCCAGCTCCTGGTACCGCTCGTGATCATCATCGGGGTCTCAGGTGCAGCGGTGAGCATGCCTGTTCACGAGGTGAACCTGCAGTACGCCGGTTACCTGTTCATGCCGTTCATCGCGCTCGCGGTCTTCTGCGCCTGGCGCTACATGGACAGCCTCACCCAGGCGAAGGCCGACAAGTCCTCCTACGTCAAAGCGGTGACCGAGCCACAGACGTGGATCATGTCGATCCTCTACATCGGCACATTCGGCTCGTTCATCGGCTACTCGTTCGCGCTGCCACTGCTGATCAAGAACACGTTTCCCGAGTTCCTGGCCGACAACCCGTTCATCGCCACCTACCTGGCCGGGTTGGGCTTCGTGGGCGCACTCATCGGCTCTATCGCGCGGCCGCTGGGCGGCTGGCTGTCGGACCGGTGGGGCGGCGCGCGGGTGACCCTCGCATGCTTCGTGGGCATGGCCGTCTTCACCGGGGTCGCGATCGTGGGCGTCAACACCCGTGACTTCGCGCTGTTCTTCGGCTCGTTCATGGTGATCTTCGTCCTGTCAGGCGCGGGCAACGGCTCGACCTACCGGATGATCCCGAGCATCTTCGGGGCGCTGGGGCGCAAGGAGGCCGCGGAGCATGGGCTGGACCGCAAGGCCACCACGGTGGAGTTCAAGCGCCGGGCGGCAGCAGTGATCGGCATCGCGGGCGCGATCGGGGCCTTCGGCGGCTTCCTCATCCAGGTCGCGCTGCGTCAGGCCAGCCTCGGTGTCTCGGCCGCGGTGACGGCCGCCGAGGGGACGGCGGCCAAGGCGCAGGTGGCCTTCGAGCAGTCCGACTGGTCGGTGCCGGCGCTGTGGCTGTTCTTCGGCGCCTACGTCGTGTTCGCCGGGATGACGTGGTTCTTCTACCTGCGCCGCTCCTTCGCGACGCGGCGCGTCCCGAGCCTGGCCTCGGCGTCGATCTAGTGGTCCCTCCGACAAGTCCCGCACCGCTTCGCCGGCACACGACCCACTAGAAGCGCTACAGCTCGTACTCCGCGCCCTCGACGGCCACCTCGAGCGGG
>JBBJOB010000285.1:0-2722 GCA_037721455.1 Solirubrobacteraceae bacterium
TGTTCGCCGTCGTGGGCATCGCGACGATCGTCGCTGTACTCAGCTTCGCCGCCTCGCGCGACGCCTACCGCCAGATCGGCCGCGGCGGGCTGACCATGGACGGCGACGAGGCGCCGCACCACGACAGCTCGGTCGCCGCGCCCACCTCCGCGGAGGGGCAGGCCGAGATCCGCCAGATGCTCGAGGCGCGCAACGCGCGGCGGGCCCGCAAGGGCCAGGAGCCCGTGGACGTCGAGGCCGAGCTGGCACGCCTGACCTCTCCGGCCCACCGGGCCGGCGTCGATCCGGCCCTGCGCGACGAGGTCCATCAGATGGTGGTGGCCCGCAACGCGCGACGTGCCCGCCGCGGTCAAGAGCCACTCGACGTGGAGGTTGAGATCGAGCGCCAGCTACGCGAGCTGGGCTAGACCGAGGCGCCGGCCGGCTCCTGCTCCTCGGCTAGGCGGCGCTGCTCGTCGGCGCGCTCCCGGGCCTCCTCGCGACGTCGCTGGGCGCCCTCGGGATCGAGGCGGTCGGCGATCAGCGAGGCGATCATGCCGGCGGCGAAGGCGACGGCGACGCCGGCCAGCGAGGCCTGGGGCGAGATCTTCACGAAGTCCTCGATCAGGAGCTTGACCGCGACCAGCGCGAGCACTATGGCGATCGTCTCGTCGAGGTAGCGGAAGCGGCTGATCAGCCCCTCGACGAGCACGAACAGGGCGCGAAGACCCACGAGCGCGAAGACGTTGCCCATCCAGATGATGAAGCTGTCGCGGGTGATCGCGAAGGCCGCCGGGATCGAGTCCACCGCGAAGGCGATGTCAGCGGCCACGATCGCGGCCAGGCACAGGAACAGGGGGGTGACGTGGCGTGTGCCGCCCTCGTCCACGAACCACCGGCTCCCCCGGAACCCGCCGGTCACCGGGAACAGCTTGCGCACGCCGCGCACGATCAGGTTCTTGTCCGGGTCGACGTTCTCCTCGACCCCGCGCAGGATGCGGTAGGCCAGGACGAGCAGCAGGATGCCCAGCAGGTAGATGACGATCTCGAACTGCTCGATGAGCGCCACCCCGCCGAGGATGGCCAGGCCGCGCAGGACCAGCGCGGCGACGATGCCGAAGAACAGCAGCCGTGCGCGGTAGGCGTGGGGCACGCCGAAGTACGCGAACAGCAGGATGAAGACGAAGAGGTTGTCGAGCGAGAGCGAGCGCTCGATGAGGTAGACGGTCACGTAGTTGACCGCGTCCTCCGAGGTGCCCACCGCGTAGACCACTCCCGTCACCGCCAGGCCGAGCAGCAGCCAGCCGACGCTCCAGGCCACGCTCTCGCGGAACGTGGCCTCCCGGCCGCTGGCAAAGAAGTGCAGGTCCAGCCAAAGGAGCCCGAGCAGCACCACGACCAGCACGGCCCAGGGCAGGACGCCGGGGACGCCCGGGACGAACGCCGGCTGGGCGAGACTCAGCATCGGCTAGTGGTGCGGACTTGCAGGATGGGCCACTTGAGCCTAGGTCCGGTACGCGCCTACGGCGCGCTCAGGAGCTCGGCGCACTCCTGGATCGCGCCAACGTCGCCGCCGGCCTCCTCCAGGCACTGGTCGTACTCCGTGGCCGCGCCGCCGGACTCTCCGCCCCCGCCCTCGGGGTTCGCGCCGCCCTCGGGCGCGCCGCCACCGGGAAGCTGGCCGCCGAACTGGCCCAGCAGCTCGTCCAGCGGCCGAGCGTCCTCTGGCGCCTCGATCTCCTGGTCCTCGCCCAGTTCGGCGATGGTGACCTCCAGGGCAAGCTCGCCGCTGGTCAGCCCCTGGGCCTCCTCCTGGGCCTCCTCGGGGATGGCGTAGTCGACCTCCAGGCGAAGCTGGCGCACGATGCGGTCTTCCGCGCCGGTCCACAGGTCCATCCGGGCCGAGCGCACCGCCTCCGTGACGAGGCGACGCTGGACGTCGGTGAGCTGCTGGGGCGTCTGGCCCGGCTGCGCCACGCCGAGCTCGCCGGCCTGCGACAAGATCTGGTTGATGTCCTCCAGCAGCGCCGCAACGTCGATATCCGCGCGGATATGGGTGGTGTCGGCGCCGCCGACCTCCTCCTCGCCGACGATCTGCGGGTCACGCAGCCAGCCGCGCGGATCGACGCCCAGCGCGGCAAAGGACCGCGGCCCGTCCTCGCCCTGCTCACTGCGTTCCCGCGACTGCAGGTAGCCCTGGCGGAACTCGGCGAAGACCTGCTCGGGAAGCTGGAAGGTGCCGCCCTGGAAGCGCAGGAAGCCGTCCTCGCCGGTGGAGACGACGCCTGCGGTGAAGGCCTGGGGCCCGGCGTTGAGCGACAGGTCCAGGTCGAAGCCGGGCAGGCCGTCCTCCTCCTCGGAGGCCGCAAACGGCCCCTCCAGCCGCGCCGCGATCGGCCCGGTCGCCGGTGTGCCTCCCGTCGGGGTGACGCGCAGGCCCAGGGCCACGCGGCCGCTGTCGACCTCCTTGTCCTCGCCCGCAAAGGTCTCCTTGAGGATCGTCTGCACGTCCTCCTCCCCCCCGCAGGCGGCCAGCGTGGCCGCCGCGACGAGCATCAGGGCGAGCAGGATCAGGAGGCGAGGTGCGCGCGACATATGGGCGAGGAGATCCGGGGCGGTTGGGCGGAGCGCTGCAGCGGTGCAGGCGAGGCCACCGTACCATCCACGCCGTGCGCTCCTGTGACGTCGCCGAAGGTCCGAACTTGAGAGGACCGAAGGCGAAAGCCGTCCTCCTGGGGGTGCT
>JBBJOB010000058.1:0-10271 GCA_037721455.1 Solirubrobacteraceae bacterium
CGCCAGCATGACCAGCGGGAAGAACCAGGCGATGTAGAGGTAGAACCAGTGGGTCACACCGAGCTGCAGCGCGATGAGGATCGCGGCGCACAGCGCGGCGAGGCCGACGGCGTCGCGGCGACGGGGGACGAACGCGAGTCCCACGGCCAGCAGCACGGCAGCTCCCTGCACCACCTTCTGCGCCGTTCCAAGGTTCCACTGGCCCCACACCGAGAACGGCGAGCCGCGCTCGAGCTGGAAGCCCAGCGTCGCATCCCAGAAGGCCCGCAGCGAGCCGCCGCCCACGAGCACCGGCATGAAGACCAGCGCGGCCACGACCGCGAAGGCGGCCACGAACAGGCCCAGCGCGGCCGGGCGCCGGCGCTCCCCCTCGCCGCGGTGGGTGAGCAGCAGCGGCCCGAGGGCGAGCGGCGCGAACTTGGTCAGACCGGCCAGCGCGGTCAGGGCGCCGCGGCCCGCCACCGCGAGCGGGCGGGCGCTCCACACCGCGGCCAGCACCGCTCCCAGCACGAGCACCGTCACCAGCGCGTCGTTGGCGTTGGCGTTGGCCACGTAGAGGGTGAACGGAAAGCTCACCCACGCGTAGGCCAGCGCGACGCCCAGCGCCGGCCCGCGCGCCCGGCGCCCCAGCAGGAAGGCCAGGACGACGGCGAGCACGTCGAAGGCGATGGCGGCGCCGTGGGCCGCCGGTAGGTCGTTCCAGGTGCCGTCCCAGCCCAGGGCCGCCACAAAGGGCACGTAGGCCAGGTAGTTGACGGGGCCGTAGGTGTCGCCGTAGGGATTGTCCTGCGGGAACGCGCCGTAGAGCGGCTCGCCCGAGGACAGGCGGTCGGCGCCGACGACCCCCGCGTAGCCCACGTCGATCACGTTGGAGTCAACGATGTTGAGCCCGATGCGAAAGCCCAGCAGGAAGACGATCCCCACCACCAGCCAGCCGACCGGGACGGCGAGGCGCAGCGGCGCGTCGTCGTGGTCGACAGCCTGCCGGCGGCGCAGCCCGATCCACAACATGCGCGCCAGGAGATAGGCGAGCAGCGGGTAGACCAGCGGGACGGACACGTCGATGGCCGCGCCGTTGAAGAAGGCCAGCGAGATCGAGAACGCGCACAGGACCGCGAGGTCCAGATGCAGCAGACGCGCCGGGCGCCGGCGATCCACGAAGGGCACCACGAACACCACGAGCAATGGAAGCCAGAGCCACAGCGCGGCGACGTCGCGGCCAAACGCGCCGTCGTAGCCGCGGGCCATGGTCCAGCGCACCTGCCAGTCACGCCAGGCCTCGGTCACCTTGCCCGTCGCGTCGTCGACGCGCGCCTGGGCCACCTCCTCGCGATCGTCCCGGGTGCCGGTGAACCAGCCGACCTGCCAGTCCTCGCCGCGCAGGTAGGCCGTCGGGCGCGCGCCAGGGCTCTCCTTTGCCAGCTCGGCGCGCACCGTCGGATGTGCGCCCGCGAACTCGATCACCCGCTCGGCGCTGAGGCGCATCCCCTCCGGCGCCTCGGTGAGCGACGCCGGGGTGCGCAGCTCGCTGTCCGCGACCGCCGGAGCGGGGCCCGCGAGGCCGATGAGCAGGAGCGCCAGCGCCGCGAGGGCCGCCGGCGCGAGCCTCATCGCCGCGTGCCCCCGCCGCTTTGGCCCCTGAAGCTCCAGAGCTTGTTGCCCAGGAAGTTGGCCGGGGTGGCCGTCGCGATGGCGATGGCCTGCGCGGGGACCTCGCCCACGCCGACCACGGCCACCAGCAGTTCGAGCACTGCCAGGTTGAGCAGGAAGGCCCCGACGCTGACGACCAGGAAGCGCGCCGCCTGGAAGCCGGCGTGCCCGTTGCGGGCGCGGAACGTCCACAGGCGATTCCACGTGAAGTTGTTGCCCACCGCGATGAGGAAGGCGACCGTGGCGGCCAGCCGATAATCGACCGAGGCCCCGGTGACCAGCGCCGCGTAGACGGCCAGATTGACCACCACGCCGCTGCCGCCCACCACCGCGAAGCGCACGAGCTGGGCCCAGTTGCCGGGCGTGGACAGGCCCTGGCGCACGCGTGTGCGCGCCGGCGCCGGTGCAGGCCGGCGCAGCTCGAGCGTGGCGGCACCCTCGTCGTGCATCCGGGGCAGGGTATCCGCTAGGGGTGCCCGCGGCCGCCATGTTGCCAGCCTCGGGCGGGCCCCCGGCTCATTGATACCGGCCCGCCAACCGGATCACGCGCCCCAGCCTCGGCGACAGCGTCAACCTCGATGACGTCGTGCCCGGTTGGACGCCGCGGCTCGACGACCTGCCGGGCTAACAGGCTGTTGCAAAAGCGCGGCGGCCAAGCGGCTTGATCGCATGTCTACGATCGTCTTGTGCCGCTGCTCGTGGCTTTCGCCGGCGTTGATTCAGGGCCGTGGCGCGTCGAGGGCATCGAGGCTGTCTCCGGCGATCCCGTTGCCTCCGCAGCGTGTCTGTCAGTTCTCGAAGGCCCCACCGCCGCGCGCGCGGTCGAAGGTGCGGTCTGGACCCTGCGCGGAGTCACGAGCAACGAGCGGTACGTCACGCGGCGCGAGCACGAGGAGCTCGTCGCGCGACAAGAGCCACTCGGCCGGCCGGAGTCGACCCGTGCCGCACTGATAGCGATCAAGAAGTCCGAGGCGTGGTGGGACCTTCCGCAGGACGTGCGTCGTCACATCTTCGAGGAGAGTTCACGCCACGTCGCCACCAGCCTTGAGTACCTCCCCGAGATTGCGCGGCGTCTCCACCATGGCCGCGACCTCGGAGAGCCCTTTGACTTCCTTACCTGGTTTGAGTTCGCGCCGTGGGATGCGGCGGGCTTCGAGGGACTCGTGCAACGGCTGCGAGCGACCGAGGAATGGTCCTACGTGTCGAGCGAGGTCGACATTCGCCTGGCTCGCGAGAAGGACGCGCTTGCGCGTTAGCGAACGCGCTGGAAGAGCTGACAGATGAGGCGCAGGCGAGGCGCATGAACGCTTTGCGGAGGGGGCGGGGGAAGAGCCAGATGCGGGCCTCTCCCGGGTCATCGATATCGGACCCATCGTTGACTTCACCACCTGCGCCGCCCCGCTCAACCCGCCCCGAAGTGCGCCGCGATCATCGGTGCGATGTCACGGATGGACCAGGTGTCGTCGCGCACGCGCTCGGCCGGGAGGTCGAGCCCGCAGACCACGAGCGAGCCGAGCGTGTCGGAGGCGTGCAGGGAGCCATGGCTCCCCCCGCCATCGTGCCAGATGCCACCCCAGTCGGGGAACTCCCAGCCGGGTGCGGCCGAGAGCAGCACGTCGCCCGAGGTCGGGCAGGCCAGCGCCGCCCACGCGCGGGCCAGAGCGTCGGGGTAGGCATCGCTGCGCAATACGCCGTCCTGCACCCGTGCCTCCAGCACGCCCAACTCCCCGCGCAGCGCCCAGCGCGCGCCGCGCGGATCGGCCAGCGCGCGGCCCCTGCCCTCGGCAGGCGCGAAGCGCAGCTCCCCCCGCTGCGAGGCGATCACGCCGCGGCCTTCCTCCCGCCACAGGACCAGGTCGACGCCCTCCACCTCGCGCGCGGCCGCGACCAGGCGCGGGACGGTCCGGGCTCGGCCCTCCTCCACCAGCGCGTAGACCATGGCCGCCCGCTGGGAGGGACAGAGCGCCACCTCGGCGTCGCGGGTCGCCGCCCGGCGGCGCGGGGCGCGCACCGCCCAATCCTCGAAGGCCGCGCCGAGCTCGATGGCGTGGTCGACCTGTGCGTGGGCGTGATCGGCCATCACCACCACCGCGTGGTCGTCGAGGAACGTGTCGATTCCGCCGCCGGCGTGCATGACCCGCTCGAGCTGGCGGTCGGCAGCGTGGATCGCAGCGACCTGGGCCTCCACCCCGCCGGTGTGCGAGGCCGTGTCGTTGTCGGGCAGCGAGAGCAGCAGGAAGTCGAAGAGGTCGCGCTCGACCATGTGGGCGGCCACGCAGCCCGAGTGCTGGTCGCGCATGCCCGGCGTGCCCATCTGCGACCAGCAGCCCGTGCGCCGGCTCGCGTACAGGTCGGCGTAGAACAGCTCCTTCGGGCCGTCGACGGTGCGCCGGAGCAGCGTCGTGCCGACCAGCCGCGTGAGCGGGAACTCGGCCGAGGGCTCGTGGCGGTGGCGCCCGCGGTACATCAGGTAGGTCGTGCCCGCGGTGCGCACGCCGGCGTCATCGAGGCGCTCGAACACCGTGGGCGTGTCGGGGTTGAGGTGCTCGGCGTTGAGGTTGTAGACGGTGTCGGTGAGCTGCTGGGCGATCCCGAAGCGCCGGGAGGCCGCGAAGGACGAGCCGTACTCCACGTAGCGCCCCTCGGCGCGCGAGTACCAGTTCATCGAGGGCACATGATGGTCGTCCTGCAGGCGACCCGTGGCGATCGACGCCGAGCACACGGGGGTGACCGACGGGAAGGCCGCGGCGCACGAGCCGACGTACTCCCCGCGTGCCATCAGTTCGCCCAGTACCGGGGCGCGACCCCCCGCGACGGCGCGGTCCAGCTCGGAGGGCGTCAGGCCGTCGATGACCACCAGCACGACCTTCTTGACCTTCCTGGGCGCGGCGGGCCCCGCGGGACTCACCGCAGGATCCGCAGCCCGGCGTACTTCTCACCCTCGCGGCGCCGGCCGCCGCGCAGGAGGAAGGCCAGGAAGCCCAGCCCGACGAGGGCCAGTGGCGGGAACAACACGCTGGCGCCGCCCAGCACCAGGCCGCCGCCCTCTGCGTAGAGGGGCAGGGCCGCGCCGGCCTCGTGGTCCAGCCGCGCACGCACACGCGTCAGCAGCGAGCGCACGGCCGTGCTGGCCAGGGCCGCGGCGAGGCCACCGGCGATGAGTCCGGGCCACCACACGTCGAAGCGGTCGTCCATCGAGCCGGCGCCCAACAGAGCGCCCAGACCGATGGCGATGCCGGCCAGCGCCGCGCCGACAGCACCCTCCTCGCGAAGGCCGCGGCGCTGGGCGACAGCGAGCACGACCACGCAGAGGACCAGCAGGAGCAGGAACCAGGAGGCCTCCAGGAACGCGAACGAGGTCCCCTCGAAGTCCACGCCGAGATCGGCACTGGCGAGCGCGCCCGCGAGCAGGGTCGGGAGGAAGGGCCGCATACCGGCCGCGCCGCCTAGGCCGGCGCCCTGGAGGAGGTCAAGGACGTAGTTCATGTGCGCTACGGTCGGCGCGTGACGATAGAGGACGGCGGTAGGCTCACGGAGCCCGCAGGGGAAGGGCCGCCGCCGGCCGGCGGCGAACCCCGCAGCATGGAGCCCAGGCGCCAGGGCCGGCCCACGAGGCACGACCTCGAGCGCTACGCGGGGCTGTTCGCCGCGCGCACCCGCGTCATGAAGTCCTCGGCCATGCGCGACCTCATGGCGCTGACCGAGCGCCCCGAGGTCATCTCCCTGGCCGGCGGCCTGCCCGACACCTCGACCTTCGAGCGCGCCTCCTACGCGGCCATCCAGCAGAAGGTGGGCAGCGAGTCTCTGGCGCGCGCCCTCCAGTACGGGCCCACCGAGGGGCTGGCCCCGCTCAAGCGCTGCATCGTGGAGGTCATGGCCCAGGAGGCCACGCACGTCGACCCCGACGAGCTCCTGGTCACCACCGGCGGCCAGCAGGCCATCGACCTGGTGTGCAAGACACTGATCGACCCCGGCGACGTGGTGGTGGCCGAGGGCCCGACCTATCCGGGCGCGGTGCCGACCTTCTCCTCCTACCAGGCCGACGTGGTGCAGATCGGCCTCGACGAGGACGGGCTGCGCATAGACGAGCTCGAGGAGACGCTGGACCGCCTCGACCGCGAGGGCCGCCGGCCCAAGTTCCTCTATACGGTGCCGACGTTCCAGAACCCCGCCGGGGTGACGATGTCCCTGCCGCGCCGCCGGCGCCTGGTGGAGGTCGCGCGCGAGCGCGAGCTGCTCGTCGTCGAGGACAACCCCTACGGGATGCTGCGCTACTCGGGCGAGGCGCTGCCCACGCTGCGCTCCATGGAGGGCGGGGACTTCGTCATCTACCTGGGCACGTTCTCCAAGATCCTCTCGCCCGGCATCCGGCTGGGGTGGGTCTCCGCGCCCGGCCCGGTGCTGGAGAAGCTCAACCTGGGCAAGCAGGCCACCGACCTGTGCTCCTCGGCCTTCACGCAGATCTTCGTGGCCACGCTGTTCGAGGAGCCCGGCGCGTGGCTGCGCTACGTGGACGTGGTCCGCGAGACCTACCGCGTGCGGCGCGACGCCATGCTCGAGGCGCTGGACGAGCACCTGGGCGCCGTGGCCTCGTGGACCGTGCCCCAGGGCGGACTGTTCGTGTGGGCCACGCTGCCCGACTACCTCGACACGACCGACCTGCTGGCCCGCGCCCTGGATCGCAACGTCGCCTTCGTCCCGGGCCGTGGCGCGTTCCTCGACGGCCGCGGTGCGCACTCGATGCGCCTGAACTTCTCCGGCGTGGGCGAGGCCGACATCCGCGAGGGCATCGCGCGCATCGGCGCGGTCGTGGCCGAGCAGGTCGCGCTGTACGGATCGCTGACCGGGTCTTCGCCGCAGCCGCAGGCCCCCGCGGCGGGGGCAGGCGGGGAGGAGGGCGCCCGCGTGGTGCATCTGCCGCCACGGCGCGAGCCCGGCTCCTGCCACGGCGCTCAGGGCCCGGCCCGGTAAGGGACGTGCGGCAAGACGGTCGAGCCGTGGATGGCGGGATGGGCCCTCCGTCGTGACGCGGGTCGCGGTGCTCAAGGGCGGGCGCTCGCTGGAGCGCCAGGTCTCCCTGCGATCGGGGGCGCGCGTGGAGGACGCGCTGGAGCGCCTGGGCCACGAGGTGGTGGCCATCGACGCCGGCCACGACCTCGTCGCCAAGCTGCGCGATACCGACCCAGAGGCGTGCTTCGTGGCCCTTCACGGCGGCGACGGCGAGGACGGCACGGTCCAGGAGCTGCTCGAGGTGCTCAACCTGCCCTACACGGGGCCCGGCGTGGCGGCGTGCATCCGCAGCGCCGACAAGGTGATCGCCAAGCACGCGATGCGCGACGCGGGCATCCCCACGCCCGACTTCTTCGCCTTCACCGAGGCGGCCTTCAAGCAGCTCGGAGGCGCGGAGGCGCTCCCGGCCATCGAGGAGCGCCTGGCCTTCCCGATCGTGGTCAAGCCCGCCGGCGGCGGCTCGGCGCTGGGGATCAAGTTCGCCCGCAGCGCGGAGGACGTGCCCGCCGCCCTGGTCGCCGGGTTCTCCTACGACACCAAGGTGCTGCTGGAGCGCTACGTCCGCGGTCGCGACCTGGCCGTGGCCATCCTGGGTGACGAGACGCTGCCCATCGTGGAGGCCGTGCCCCGCGACGAGGACTTCTACGACTTCGAGTCGCGCTACGAGATCGGCCGCACCGACTTCGTGTGCCCGGCCGATCTTGACCCCGACGTCACCGCGCGTGCCCAGGAGCTGGCCTTGGCCACCCACCGCGCGCTGGGCGGCCACGGCTGCTCCCGCGTCGACCTCATGCTCGACTCCGCCGGCGGCGAGCTCGTCGTGCTCGAGATGAACGCCATCCCGGGGATGACCGAGACGAGCCTGCTGCCCCAGGCCGCCGAGGCGGCCGGCCTGGGCTTCGACGCGCTGGTCGAGCGGATGCTCGCGCTGGCGCTCAGGGGTGCCGAAAGCACAGGCGGGCACCGACGGCGTAGCCGTCGGTCGGATAGCTGAGGCGGGCCCCCGGTCGTTCTACTCCTCGCCCCTGAAGTCCTCGGGGGAGACGCTGTCGAGGAAGTCCTTGAACTTGTCGACGACCTCCTCCTGATCCTCGACCTCGTGCTCGAACTCGATGGCCGACTCGGCGATGACGTCCTCGGCGGCGAAGATGGGTGCTCCCGAGCGCACGGCGATGGCCAGCGCGTCGCTGGGGCGCGAGTCGACCTCCATCTCGCGGCCGTTGACCGTGAGCGTGACCTGGGCGAAGAAGGTGTTGTCGCGCAGCTCGGTGACCGCGACCTGGGTGCACTTGGCCTCCAGCTCCCCGAGCACGTCGCACAACAGGTCGTGGGTCATGGGTCGGGGCGTGCTCGCGCCCTGGAGCTTCATGAGAATGGCGGCGGCCTCGGGGTGACCGATCCAGATGGGCAGGAACTTGTTGCTGTCGACGGTCTTGAGCAGCACGATCGGCTGCTTGCCGATCATGTCGAAGCTCACGCCGTAGATGACCATCTCCTGCACGGGTTCGAGTCGCTCCCTCGATTGGACGTCGCGGTCCAGTATAGGCCCGCTCGGGAGGGCTCCCGGAGCCGCCCCGGGAGGCCCGTCGGCCGTCGGCGGCTCGATAACCTTGCGCGCGAAACGATCCAGGAGCGCGTCTGGCGCGAAAGTACCCACATGAAACGAACTATCACAACCGTAGCCGCCATTGCGGCACTAACACTGGGCGTCGCCGCGTGCGGCGGAGACGACGACGAAGAGGAGACCGGCGCGGCTGCTCCGCCTCCGCCCGCCGAGACCGAGGCTGCGCCGCCCGAGCCGGTCGCCCAGATCGACACCCTGACCGGGCGTAACACCCGCGTGACCCTCGACGCCGGCTTCGCCGAGGCGCTCGGCGACCTGGAGCTGACGCCCGCCCCCGTCGGTGACGCAACGATCAACGAGGATCTCGTCGCCGAGTTCCCGATCTCGGGCGGCAACGTGACCTACTTCGAGCCCGGCTCCGTGAGCCCCTACGTCCAGGGCCTCATCGAGCACGACGGCTCGGGCCTGTCCCTTGAGTCCGCCGACGGCACGCTCGTCGAGATGACCGACTTCGAGGTCGACCCGGGCGCTTCGGTGCTGACGGGCACGGTCTCGGTCGACGGCGAGGAAGCGGTGCCCAGCGCGCCGCTCTTCTTCCTGGACGGCAGCACGCTCAACCCGCTGGAGACCGGAGCCGACGGCGCGGTCGCGGTGCTCGACGGCACCACGGTCGAGCTCAAGGCCGAGGCCGCCGACCTGCTCAACGAGACCTTCGGCGTGGACGCGCTGGAGGAGGGCCTGGTCATCGGCGAGGCCAAGATCACGGTGGACACCGGGGCGTAAGCCATCCGGTGAACACCGCCCGAGCACGAAGGCCCCGCTCACTGGCGGGGCCTTCGTCGTCTCAGGGCCGCGCCTCTACGGGAGCGCCTCGCGCAAGGCGTCCTCGTTGGCGTCCGAGACGCGCCACTCGCCATCCTCCTGCCGCTCCAGCTCGATGGGCACGGTCGCCCCGGCGAGCGAGATCTGCGCCGTCGCACGGTCACCCATGACCTCGATATCGACGGCGTCGGCGTCGCTCAGGGCCTGCTGGGCCTGGCCCGTGGCGAAGGAGGCCACCTCGCTCGCCGCCTCCTCGCACTGGCCGGCCTCGATCCCCAGGTCACGGCCCAGCACCCGCTGCGCCTGTTCGGTCAGGGCGTCGCAGACCTGCGGGGCGTTCTCGGCGGCCAGGCCTCCAAGGTAGTCCTGCACCGCGGCGCGGATCTCCTCCTCCTCGGCGGACGCGGCGGGCTCCTCGGCCTCGGGCGCCGGCTCACCGGCCGCAGGCGGCTCGTCGCCCTGCGTGGTCGCGGTCGGTTCCTCCTCGCTCTCGCCGCAGGCGGCGAGGGCGAGGGCGAGAAGGGCTGGCAGGAGGGCGAGGCGTGCGCGGCGCATGGGCGAGCGCTCCTTTCGGGAAGCTGACGTGCTACCCGCGTGCCCCGGACGGCGGGCCGTCACACGGTTGCGTCGCAGGGGCGCGTGACCCTCCCACCCAGGTGGTTGACGGCCGGTGACACGCCGACGCTCAGTTCTTGCACGACGCGATGATCTCGCGGACGGCCTGCACGACAACCTCCGCGTCGGAGGCTTGGGGGAACAGTCCGAGCCTGGGCACCACGATGTGCTTGCCCTTCGTGGACAGTGCGACCAGTTGCTGTTGGCGGGCGTTGTGGCTTTCGGTCCGCTCGCGTGCCACGGCCGCCCAGGGCGGTGCTCTCCCGCTGCTGACGACGGTGAGCGGCACGTCGGGGAAGGGACCGGCCTGCTCGATCTCGAGCGCAACTTGCGCCGCGAACCGTTGTTCGCCATGAAGGCGGGCGTGCCGGGGCGCGAGGGCCAACGGGAAGCGTCGTTCGAGGTCGTCATCGTCCGGGTGGGTTGCCGCGAGGAGAAGCACCCCTGCCAGCTCCTGCGGGAAGAGCCTCGCGTAGAGGTTCACGTAAAGCCCTCCACGCTGGCGTCCCACCAGGACGTAGGGCGCCTGTACATCGGCTGCCTCGAGTGCGGCGCGCAGCAGGTCCACGATCGCCGTCCCGGTCTGCGGCCTGCTCGGCGCGGCACTGGC
>JBBJOB010000286.1:0-2673 GCA_037721455.1 Solirubrobacteraceae bacterium
CTAGTGGCACGTACCTCCGAACACCACCACGAACGAAAGGACCCCTCGATGGCCGACTTCTCCGCCGCGCGGATCAGCGAGCTCGAGCCCTTCTACCAGGGCCTCTTCCTCAAGGCGCGCGCCGCCGTGGGCGCGCAGTCGTTCGGGCTCGCGGTGGTCGAGCTGGCCCCCGACGCCGACGACCACCCGCTGCACGACCACCCCGGCGCCCAGGAGGAGGTCTACGTCGTCCTACGGGGCACGGGGGCGCTGGAGATCGAGGGCGAGTCCGAGCGCATCCAGCTGGACCCTGAGACCATCGTGCGCGTCGGCCCCGACACCAAGCGCAAGATCCACCCTGGCCCCGACGGCATGCGCCTGCTGGCCATCGGCGGCACTCCGGGCGAGGCCTACGAGGCGCCCGGCTACAGCGAGCTCGGGGCACCCGACCCCCTCGCCGCATAACGTCCTGCGGCCACCTCACCGAGGGGGAGCGGTGGACGCGCGAGCAGCTCGAGACGCTGCTCGCGCGGCGGTTCTCGCCGTCCGCGGTGGCAGGGTTCCTCGTGGCCTCGCAGCGACGGGCGGGGGAGGTGCGTCGCGCGCGCCCCGAGCTGGGGCGTCGGTCGCGGGCGTGGATCGCCGTGGGCGCGGGCGCCTACGCGTGCGCGGGGGGCGCATGGGCAGCGCGTGGGGCTGCGGGGCCGCCGCCCCTCCGGGCGCGTACCGCCGCCGCGTGGTGGGCGGCGACGTGGCTCATGCTCGACTGGCACCTGGGCATGGTGGAGACGCAGGACGGGCGGCCGCGCAACCTCGCGGCGGCGGACGCCATGACCCTGGCCCGGGTGTGGATGGTCCCGGTCGCGCTGGAGGCGCCGACCGCCCCGCTGGCGCTGGCCGCCTTCGCCACGGACGTCCTCGACGGTCGCCTGGCCCGCGCGAGCGAGCCCACGCGGATCGGCCGTGACATGGAGGGGCTGGCTGACAGCGCCTTCGCCGCGGCGGCGCTGCGCGGCGCAGTGCGCCGGGGTTGGCTGGCCCCCGCCGTCGCGCACGCCGAGATGGCGCGGCTGGGCGTGGGCTTCGCCTACGCGCTGGGTGTCTACTTCGGCTCGGCGCAGCGCCCCGACCCCGCCGTGACCCGCGCGGCCAAGGTCACCACGCCGGTACGCGTGGCGGGCCTGGTGGCCGCGGGCGCCGGGCGGCCGCGGCTGGCGGCCGGGCTGGTGGGCGGCGGAGCGGTGTGGAGCGTCGGCGCCGTGGGGCGGGCCCTGGGGCGACGATTGAAGGATTGACCACGCTCTAGCGTGGCGGAGGCTTCGATCGTCGCCGATCGCGTGCCACGTTGGTCGTCACGGCGGTCGCGCGTCACCCCTCGGCGGGGGGAAGCAGTGGCACCGCGGCGTCCCAGTCGCTGATCGCGCACCCGTTCTCGCGCGAGAACGCGCGCTCGATGCGCTGGTCACCGATCGCCCCGCTGACCCGGGCGGTCTGCGGGCCGCCAAAGATCGACGTGCAGATCCGCTCGCGGTCGGCGTCAGGCTCGGCCATAAGGAGGTCGGCGACCTCCCGTACGCGGGCGCACGCGGCATCCTCCCCGCGGTCGGCGATCGCCCCGCTGGCGACCGCCTCGCCGCCGTCGCAGGTCAGCGTCGACTCGACCGTCGGCGCCCCTCGGCCGGCCTCGAAGACCAGGGCCAGGCGAACCGGTGGACCTGCGTCGACCGGGCCGGCTCCATCTCCGCCCGGCTCGTCCTCGTCTCCGGCGCACCCGGCGAGCGCAAGGAGGAGGGCGACGCCCGCTGCGGCGACGCCCCGACGACCCGCGACGCCTCCACGTGCGGCGCCCCTGCGCCTCACCCGCTGTCGCCAGGTCGCGTGATGCGGTCTTCGCCCTCGGGCAGGCGCCCGTCGCGGCCCACGTAGCCGCCCTTGGCGCCGACGACCACGTACACCGCGTCGTCCTCGCCGACGTTGCGCACCCGGCGGTGCGTCGCGGCGTCCACCCGCACGACGCCGCCCTCGGCGAGGCGCACGGTCGACCCGTCGCCGAAGTCCATCTCGATCGTCCCGCGGTGGACGAAGTAGACCTCCTCCTGCTCGTCGTGGAAGTGGAAGCCTGACTCGAAGCCGGTGGGCACGGCGATGGCGTTCATCCCCACCTCCTGGACGCCTAGCTCCTTGCGGATCTTGCGAAAGCCGTGGGGCTCGCCGAGCACGGCGATGTGCGCCGCAGCCCACCCGTCACCCTCGACGACCTGGTGGACCTCCTGGTCTGCAGCCATCCTGCCTCCTCGCTCGGTAGTGCCCGGGAGGCTACGAAGTCTTCACACGCTCGACACCGGAATTGGTGTGGGGAGGTGCTAGCTTGCCGCGCGCACGGGTCGGGGGAAGCCTCGATCGTTCAAGCAGTGTGGGCGTTGCAGGTGGTTCTCCGTCGGCGTACGCAGCACGCGACCATCGGAGGACCCGTAAGACCATGGCCACCGGAATCGTCAAGTGGTTCAGCGACGACAAGGGCTTCGGCTTCATCACGCCCGATGAGGGCAGCCGCGACCTGTTCGTCCATCACACCGGCATCGTGGCGGACGGCTACCGCACCCTTGGCGAGGGTGCGCGCGTCCAGTACGAGGAGGAGCAGGGCGACAAGGGCCCCAAGGCCGTCAACGTCAGCAAGGTCTAGTGGCGGCCTAG
>JBBJOB010000287.1:0-2672 GCA_037721455.1 Solirubrobacteraceae bacterium
AGACGGTGATCGGCGGCCGATCCAAACGGGTGCGGACTTGCAGGATGGGCCACTAGGGTGCCTGGCGCCGGGTCCAGCCGTGCTGTCTCCGCGGGCCGGGCAGCGATTGCCTGGGCCGATGCGCAGATGCCGGTGCTGGGCTCGATCCGCTCGCGCTTCGCGGCGGAGCAGCCGCTGCGGGGGCTGCGGGTGGCGGCGTGCCTGCACGTCACCGCCGAGACGGCCGGGGTGGTGCGCGCGCTGGCCGAGGGCGGGGCGCAGGTCGCGCTGTGCGCGGCCAACCCCCTGGCCACCCGCGACGAGGTGGCCGCCGCGCTGCGCGAGGACCACGGCGTCGCGGTGCGGGGAGCGCGCGGGGACGACGCGGGGGCCTACGGCGACCACATCGACGCTGTCGCCGCCTCGCGGCCGCACCTCGTCCTCGACGACGGTGCCGAGCTCATCGGCGCGCTGCACCTCGCCCGCGCGACCGAGGGCGTGCTCGGGGCCACGGAGGAGACGACCACCGGCCTGGTGCGCCTGCGCGCGCTGGAGGCCGAGGGAGGCCTGGCCTGTCCGGTGGTGGCGGTCAACGAGGCGCGCGCCGAACGCTCCTTCAACGACCGCTACGGCACCGGCCAGTCGACGGTCGACGGCATCCTGCGTGCGACCAACCTCCTGCTTGCGGGGCAGACAGTAGTCGTCGTGGGCTACGGCTGGACCGGGCGCGGGATCGCCCAGCGTGCCCGCGGCCTGGGCGCCTCGGTCGTTGTCTGCGAGGTCGACCCCGTGCCCGCCCTGGAGGCCCGCATGGAGGGCTACGAGGTGATGCCCGTCCTGGAGGCCGCCGCGCGTGGCGATGTCTTCATCACGGTGACCGGCGGCCGCGGTGTGCTGCGCGGTGAGCACCTTGAGCGGATGAAGGACGGCGCGGTGCTGGCCAACGCCGGCCACTTCGACGTGGAGATCGACCTGCCCGCCCTGCGCGAGCTGGCCAGCGGTCCGCCGCGCGAGGTGCGCCCGCTGGTCGAGCAGTACGAGATTGCGTCCGACCCGCCGCGGCGCCTCAACCTCTTGGCCCGCGGCCGCGTGGTCAACCTCGCCGCCGCCGAAGGCCACCCCGCGGCGGTCATGGACGTCTCCTTCGCCCTCCAGGCCCTCGTCGCCGAGCATCTCGCGCGCACCGGCGGCGACCTCGAGCCCGTCATCCACGCGGTCCCCAGCGCCATCGACCACGAGGTCGCCCGTCTCAAGCTCGCCTCTCTCGACGTGCGCATCGACACCCTGGACGAGGATCAGCGCGCGTACCTGCGGTCGTTCCGGTGAGGACGGTGAGCGCGACCCGCGGATAGCATCCGCCGCTGTGGACGCCCTGGAGAAGATGCGCGCCGAAGGGCTCGACGACCTCGCCGTGGCGGCCTTCGCCCAGCAGCTCGAGCGCTTGGAGGCCGGGGAGCAGGGCCTGCTGCGCGAGGCCGAGATCGAGCCGGTGGAGACGGTCCCCGCGCTGGACGACCTGGGTGGGGGCGACGGGCAGGTCGGCGAGGCGTTGGAGCGCACCGTGGTGATCAAGCTCAACGGCGGCCTGGGGACGAGCATGGGCATGAGCGGGCCCAAGTCACTGCTCGAGGTCAAGGAAGGGCTGACCTTCCTGGACATCAGCGTCCGCCAGGTGCAGGAACTGCGCGAGCGCATGGGCGCGCGATTGCCGCTGGTGCTCATGAACAGCTTCGCCACCCGCGAGCCGTCCCTCGAGGCGCTGGGCCGCCACGGCGACGTCTCCGGCGACCTGCCGCTCGACTTCCTGCAGGGGCGGGTCCCCAAGCTGCGCGCCGACGACCTGCGCCCGGTGGACTGGCGCGACGACCCGGCGCTGGAGTGGGCGCCGCCAGGCCACGGCGACCTCTACGGCGCGCTCCTGAGCTCGGGGATGCTCGAAACGCTCGCGCAGAACGACTACGCCTACGCGTTCGTCTCCAACGTCGACAACCTGGGCGCGGTCGTCGACCCGCGGATCCTCGGCTGGTTCGCGCGCGAGCAGATCCCTTTCCTCATGGAGGTCGCCCGGCGCACCGGGGCCGATCGCAAGGGCGGTCACCTCGCCCAGCGTCCCGGCGGCGAGCTCCTGCTGCGGGAGGTCGCCCAGACCCCCGACGAGGACATCGACGCCTTCCAGGACGTCGAGCGCCACCGCTACTTCAACACCAACACGCTGTGGATCGACCTACGCGCGCTGCGAGGCGTCCTGGACGAGCGAGACGGCGTCCTCGGCCTGCCGATGCTCGTGAACCGCAAGACGGTCGACCCCGCCGACAAGGGCTCCACGCCGGTCATCCAGATCGAGTCGGCCATGGGGGCGGCCATCGACGTCTTCGAGGGCGCCCGCGCCGTGTGCGTGCCCCGCACCCGCCTCGCCCCGGTCAAGACGACCAACGACCTGCTCGTGCTGCGCTCCGACGCCTACGACCTCGACGAGCAGGGCGCCGTGCTCCCGGCTCGCCCCGCCGGCGACCCCGTCGTCGACCTGGACCCCGACCACTTCAAGCTGCTGGTCGACTTCGAGGCGCGCTTCCCTGCCGGCCCGCCGTCGCTGCGAGACTGTGACCGCCTCACCGTGGCCGGCGACGTGACCTTTGGCGCCGGTGTCGTCGTGCGCGGCACCGTGCGCGTGGAGGGCCCGACGCACGTCGAGG
>JBBJOB010000059.1:0-10229 GCA_037721455.1 Solirubrobacteraceae bacterium
CGGCTCAGGTTGATCTCGTAGACGGCCGCGTAGCGCTCGCCGGCGCTGATGCGGTGCTCGGGCGTGTTCTCGGCGGCCACCACGCGGATGCAGTCGGCCGGGCACGCGGCAGCGCACAGCGAGCAGCCCACGCACTTCTCCAGGCCGGTGTCCTCGAAGCGGTGCAGCCGGTGGCGCCCGCGAAAGCGCGGGTACACCGGCACCTTCTCTTCCGGGTACTGGATGGTGTGGATGCCCTCGAAGACGCGGGCCATCGTGGTCTTCAGCCCGCGCAGCGTCTCGCCGAAGGCGCGGTACGCGCCGCCGGCGCCGCCGGGGCTGGGCGCGCTGACGGTGATGAGCTCTTGCGGTGTTGGGGGCCAGGCCATTGAGGACCTCCTAGTGGAGCACTGCTAGGTGACGGCCACGACGACGGCCGTGACGAGGGCGTTGACGGTGGCCAGCGGGATCAGGACCTTCCAGCCGAAGCTCATGAGCTGGTCGTAGCGCAGGCGCGGCAGCGTGGCGCGCACCCAGATGAACAGGAAGGCGAAGAAGCCGATCTTGGTGAGCACGACGAGCGGGTCGACCCATGTGGGCGGGTCGATGCCGAAGGGCAGCAGCCAGCCGCCCATGAAGACAGTCACGGCGATGCCCGAGACGACGATGATGTTGAGGTACTCGGCCAGGTAGTAGGAGGCGAAGCGCGAGCCGCCGTACTCGGTGTTGTAGCCCTGCACCAGCTCGGCGTCGGCCTCGGGCAGGTCGAACGGCGCGCGGTTGGTCTCCGCGAAGGCGGAGACCAGGAAGATCAGGAAGCCGACGAGCTGCGGGACGACGTACCACAGGCCCTGCTGGGCCTCGACGATCCCCGTCAGCGACAGCGTGCTGGACATCATGAGCACGCCGAGCACCGACAGGCCGATGGCGATCTCGTAGGAGATGAGCTGCGCGGCGGCCCGCATGGCGCCCAGGAAGGAGTACTTGGAGCCGCTGGCCCAGCCGCCCAGCATCAGCCCGTAGAAGGCGACGGCGCTGAAGGCGAACAGGTAGAGCAGCCCGATCGACGGGTCGATCCCGTACAGGCCGACCTGCGTCCCGAAGATGTCCACCGTGTTGGAGAAGGGGATCACCGCGAAGGCCGCGACCGCGGTGAAGATCGAGATGATCGGCGCGATCGCGTAGATCAGCCCGACGGCGTTGTAGGGAACGGCGTCCTGCTTGCTGATCAGCTTCACGATGTCGGCGATGGGCTGGAGGACACCGAAGATCCCGATGCGGTTGGGTCCGTAGCGGCCCTGGAAGCGCCCGAGCATCTTGCGCTCGCAGACCAGTATCACCGGTACGAGCTGAAGGGCGAGCGCGCCGATGACCAGCCCCTTGATGAGCTGGATCCACCACGGCTCGGCGTAGCCGACGACGGCGAGGCTCACGATGGCGCCTCGGCCGGATCGGGGGCGAGCGGGCCGGCCTGGGGCGGGGCCTTGCGCACGTCCACCGGGCCGGCGCGCAGGGCGTCGGTCTCCACGAACACCGTGCCCTGGGGAACGGCGTCGCGCAGGACCACTGTCGCGTCGAGCGCGCTGCCGTTGGCTCCCACGGTCACGTGGTCGCCCTGGGTGACGTTGATCCGCTGGGCGTCGGCGGGTGCCATCTCGACGCGCGGCTTGGGGACGAGGAAGCGCAGCGCCGGCGAGTGGCCGACCTCCGGGCCCGCCCAGATGGAGCGGAAGGTGCCCAGGCGCAGGTCGCCGTTCGCGCTCACCGGCGCGGGCGGGACCTCGAGGCCGAACGGCCCGGCATCGGCCTGCGGCCAGGCGGCGGCCTGCTCGCGCGCCGGCCAGCGCACCCCGCGCCCGCCAAGCTCCTCCAGCGTGAGCCCGGCGTAGACGGGCACCGCCTCGAAGAGCTGTCGGGAGGCCATCGGCCCGGTGAGCACGTGCGGGTCGGCGCCCGCGCGGGCCATCAGGTCGGCGAGCACCTGCCAGCCCGGGCGCACGTCGCCCTGGCGCCCGATCGCGGGACGCAGGCGCTGCACCCGCCCGTCGGGGTGGGTGACCGTGCCCTCCTTCTCGGCGTAGGACTCGGCCGGGAGGATCACGGTGGCGTGCTCGCGCAGGGCGTCGGTGAGGAAGGCCGCGTGGGCGATGACCGTGCCGGCCGCCTCGAGCGTCGCAGGGTCGGTCTCGGCGCCCCACAGCAGCAGCGTCGTGAACTCGCCGCCCGCCGCTGCGGGGGGGGTGGCGAGCGCGTCAAGGGCCGGCGGATCGCCGGTGATCGCTGGACCACCCGTGCCGAGCGCAGGTGAGCCATCGTCGGTGAGCTCGGCGAGGCCGGGCCCGGCGTCGGGCAGCACGCCGGCCTCGCGCAGGCCGCGACCGTTGGCGGCGACGGGCACCTCCAGCAGGCCGGCGCCGTCGCGGCCCTCGAGCTTGAGACGGGCGGCGACGTTGAGCAGCCCGCGCGCCGCGGCGCCGCCGCGGCGGCCCTGCGTGAGGCGCTCGCCCCAGAGGATCACGATGTCGCGCGGGCCGGCTTCGTCCGACCCCGTCGCGCCTATTTCGGCGCCGCGCAGCACGCCGGTCACGCCGCGCAGGCCCTCGACCGTGGCGCCCGCGGCGCTCGCCAGCTCTTCCAGGTTCTTCTCCTCACCCCCGAGCATGGCGCTCAGCGCCGCCACGAAGGCCTCGCCGCAGCCGGGGGCGTAGCGCACGCTCACGTCGGCGTTGCGATCCAGCGACGAGGGGCGCGGCGTGGCCACCGCGAGGCGCACGCGGTTGCGCCGCACGCCCTTGCGGATCCGCAGGTCGACGATCGGCATGTCGTCCACGGGCTCGGTCTCCAGCACCAGCACCGCGTGCGCGTGCTCGAGGTCGGGCACCGTGGCCTGCAGCGCAGGGGCGCCCAGCGCGGCGGCCAGCTCGCGGCCCGGCCCGCCACCTGGGCGGGATTCCACGTGCGGGGTGCCGACCGCCTCGCGCGCCAGGCGCTGGAGCAGAAAGCCCTCCTCGTTGGTCGTCCCTCCGCCGGCCAGCACGGCGCTCTGGGCGCCGGCCCGCGCGAGCGCACCGGCGGCCTCGTCCAGCGCGTGCTCCCAGCTCACCGGGCGCAGCTCGTCACCCTCGCGCACCATCGGACGGGTGATCCGCGCGTCCACGTGGACGGCCTGGTAGGCGAAGCGGCCCTTGTCGCACAGCCAGCCGTCGTCGACCTCGGGGTGTTGACGGGCCAGCACGCGCAGCACGCGCTCGTCGCGCACGGTGAGCTCGACGTTGCACTGGGAGGGGCACAGCGTGCACACCGAGCCGGCGCCCTCGATGTCCCACGGCCGCGCGCGGAAGCGGTAGGGCTGGGAGGTCAGCGCGCCGACGGGGCACAGCTCGATGATGTTGCCGCTGAACGGCGCGACGTACGGATGACCGTCGAAGGTCGACACGTAGGTCTGCGCGCTGCGCTCCTGCAGGACGAGCTGGTAGTCCTCGGAGATCTCCTGGCTGAAGCGCACGCAGCGGTAGCAGAGGATGCAGCGCTCGCGGTCGATGGCGATCAGCGGGCTCAGCGATAGCGGCTTCTCGAAGTGACGCTTGGGCTCGATGAAGCGCGAGCGCCCGCCGCCCCAGCCGAAGGAGATGTCCTGCAGCGGGCACTCGCCGCCCTTGTCGCACACCGGGCAGTCCAGCGGGTGGTTGACCAGCAGGAACTCGACGATCGCCTCCTGGGCCTCCTTCACGCGCTCGGACCGCGTGGTGACGACCATGCCGTCCTTGACCGGGGTGGAGCACCCGGTCTGCAGCTTGGGGATGCCCTCCACCTCGACCAGGCACATCCGACACGCGCCCACGGGCTGGCCGAGCTTGGGCTCGTAGCAGAACACCGGGATCTCGACGTCGCCCAGCTTCGCGGCGTCGACGAGCATCGCGTTCTCGGGCGCCCGCACCTCCCGGCCGTCGACCGTGAAGGTGATCATGCGGATCTCGGGGCGGGGCATCAGCCCGCCCTCCACGAGAGCAGGCTGCTCACGCGGCGGCTCCCTGCACCAGCACCGGGTCGGGCGAGGGCTGCTCGTCGCCGAAGGGGTTGCGCGTGCGCGCCGCCTCGATGTGGGCCTCGAACTCGTCGCGGAACTTGGCCACCATCGAGCCGATGGGCATGGCCATCGCGTCGCCCAGCACGCACAGGCAGTTGCCGATGATCTGCTCCTGGACGGAGGCCATGATGTCCAGGTCCATCGGGGTGGCCAAGCCGTTGTCGACGCGCTCGAGCATCGACACCGTCCAGCGGGTGCCCTCGCGGCACGGCGTGCACTTTCCGCACGACTCGTGCTTGTAGAACTTGGCCAGCTTCAGCGCCACGTCGACCACCGCCACGCTGTCGTCGACCACGATGATCGCGCCCGAGCCCAGCATCGAGCCGGCCTTGGCCAGGGCGTCGAAGTCGTAGGGGATGTCGAGGTCGTCGCCCGTGAGCACGGGGGCGCTCGAGCCGCCGGGGAACCACAGCTTCACCGTCCGGCCCTCGGGCGGGCCGCCGGCCAGGCCGTAGATGATCTCCCGCGAGGGCGTGCCCAGCTCGACCTCGTAGTTGCCCGGCCGCTGCACGTTGCCGCTGACCGACACCAGCTTGGTGCCCGTCGAGGTCTCGGTGCCCACCTTGGCGTACTCCGCGCCGCCCATCCTGATGACGTGGGGCACGGTCGCGAGCGTCTCGACGTTGTTGATGAGCGTCGGGCCCTGATACAGGCCCTGGTTGGCCGGGAAGGGAGGCTTGAGGCGCGGGTTGCCGCGCTTGCCCTCCAGCGAGTCCAGCAGCCCGGTCTCCTCGCCGCAGATGTAGGCCCCGGCGCCGCGGTGGACGACGAGGGTCAGGTCGAAGTCCGAATCCAGGATGCGCTCGCCCACCAGGCCCTCGGCCTGCGCCTCGACCAGAGCGGCGTCGAGGATGTCGGCCTGGGCCTGGTACTCGCCGCGGATGTAGATGAACGCGCGGTTGGCCCCGGCCGCGTAGGCGGCGATGATCATGCCCTCGAGGAGCATGTGCGGGCTCTTCTGCATCAGCTCGCGGTCCTTGAAGGTGCCCGGCTCGGACTCGTCGGCGTTGCAGATCAGGTACTTGTCCATCTGCCCGGCGGGCATGAACGAGACCTTCTTGCCGATCTGGAACCCCGCGCCGCCGCGCCCGCGCAGGTTGCTGGCCAGCAACTCGGCGACCACTTCCTGGGGGCTCATCGCGCCCAGCACGTGCGCCAGCGCCTCGTAGCCGCCGCGACGGCGGTAGCCCTCCAGCGTGTGCAGGCCCTCCTCGTCGATCCCGCGGAAGAGGATCGGCTGTGCGCGTTCGCCGTCGGTGGTCGTAGTCGTGCTCATGTCGCTCCTTCCTCGCCCTGGCCCTCGTCCTGCAGCGGGATCGGGCTCTGCTGCTCGACGGGCGCCGGCGGGCCGGGCGCTTCCTCGGGCATCTGGCCGCCGTAGGTCGTCGGACCCTTGGGGATCGCGGCCAGCGGCTCGGCCACCGCGCGGTGGCCGAGCTGCTTGGCGGGCAGTGGGGGCTCGCCGGCCTTGATCTGGGCGACGAGGGTCCCGACCTCGTCGAGGGCCACCGGGCCGACGTACACGCCGTCGACGCTGGCCATGGGCGCGATGTCACACGCGCCCAGGCACTCGAAGCTGCGGATGTTGAGGTCGGGATCGCCGTCGGCGGCCTCCAGGACGGCCGCCAGGAGGTCGTCGGCGCCGCACAGCGAGCACGAGATGTTCGTGCACACGAAGATGCTGTGGCGACCCACGGGATGGGTCTCCAGCATGTCGTAGAAGGTCGCGACGCTGAACAGGTAGCCGGGGGTCAGGTGCATCACGCAGGCGACCTGCTCGATGGCCTCGGGCGAGCACCAGCCGTGGTGGCGCTGCGCGGCGGCCAGGGCGGGGATGGAGGCCGAGCGGTGGTCGGGGTACTTGGCCATGTGGGCCTCGATCTCCGCGCGCAGGTCGGCCGGCACCGGCGTCGTCGCCGCGTCGGGCACGACAGCCGGGTCCTTGCGCAGGTCGGCTGCATCGTCCCACCCCGGAACGCGCGAGCCGTGGCCGAAGCGGGGGACCGGAGGGATGGGGGAGACGCCCTCGTGGCCGTCGAAGGCGGTTCCCCTCGCCTTCTTCCCCCGGCCGTTGGTACCGGCCTGATCGGCGGCGCGGGTGCCCGCCTTCTTCCTCTTCATCGATCGATCCCTCCCAGCACCGGGTCCAGCATGGCCAGCGTGGCGATCAGGTCGGCGAGGTAGGCGTCCTTGGTCATCGGCGCGGTGGCCTGCAGGTTCACGAAGGAGGGGTCCCGCATGTGCACCCGCGCCGGCTTGCTCGACCCGTCGGAGCGCACGAAGCAGCCGAGCTCCCCGCGCGGGGACTCGATCGGGTAGTAGACCTCGCCCGGCGGCACCCGGAAGCCCTCGGTGACCAGCTTGAAGTGGTGGATGAGCGCTTCCATCGAGGTGGCCAGCTCGTGGCGCGGGGGCAGCGCGACCTTGCGATCGTCGGTGATGTACGGGCCCTCGGGCAGCCCGTCCAGGCACTGCTCGACGATCTTCGTCGACTCCTTCATCTCGGCCAGGCGCACCGCGAAGCGGTCGTAGTTGTCGCCCTCCGTCCCCACCGGGATGGCGAAGTCGAAGTCCTCGTAGGACGAGTAGGGCATCGCCTTGCGCAGGTCCCACGGATTGCCCGCTGCGCGCAGCAGCGGGCCGGTGACGCCCAGTGCCAGCAGCTCGTCGGCGCCCATCGGGCACACGTGGCGCAGGCGCTGGAGGACGATCTCGTTGCGGCTGAGCAGATCGCTGTACTGGTCCACGCGCGTGGGCATCTGCGCGCAGAAGGCGCGCACCCGCTCCTCGAAGCCCGTGGGGATGTCCTCGATGACCCCGCCGACCTGGATGTAACGGGTGTGCATCCGCTGGCCGCTGGACATCTCGAAGAGGTCCAGCACGGCCTCGCGCTCGCGGAAGCAGTACCAGAACATCGACATCGCTCCGAGGTCCAGTGCGCTGGTGCCCAGCCACACCAGGTGACTCATGATCCTGTTGAGCTCCATGTGCAGGACGCGCAGGTACTGGGCGCGCTTGGGGACCTCCACTCCCAGGAGGGTCTCTGTCGCGCCGCAGAAAGCGAATGCGTTGAAGTAGTAGGCCAGGTAGTCCATCCGCTCGACTACGGGGATGGCCTTCCAGTAGCTCTTGTCCTCGGCGGTCTTCTCGATGCCGGTGTGGACGTAGCCGATGATCGGCTTGAGGTCGCGCACCACCTCGCCGTCGAGGGTCACCAGCAGGCGCAGCACCCCGTGCGTCGCGGGGTGGTGCGGGCCGATGTTCAGCGTCATCAGCTCGCGATCCTCCGCGTCCTGCTCGGCGATCTGCTCCCCCAGCGGAGCCATGGTGATCGACTCCTCCTGCGCCCGGTATTCGCTGATCGCAGCGGGTGGCGAGGCCGTCACGTGGCCAGCCGAGCCGGGTCCCGCGGGCCCCATCACGTGCGGTCCTCCTCGCCATGGGCGGTGTAATCGGTGCCCTGGGCGTCGTTGAAGGTGAACAGCACCGGCTCGCCGCCAAGGGGGAAGTCGCGGCGCTGGGGGTGACCCTCGTAGTCCTCGGGCATGAGGATGCGCCGCAGGTCGGGATGGCCCTCGAAGACCACGCCGAACATGTCGTAGATCTCGCGTTCCTGGTGGTCGGCCGTGGGCCAGTCGGGGGTGACCGAGGGGACCGCCGGCGCGTCGACGGGGACGCGCAGCTTGACCGTGATGCGGTCCAGCGCCTGCATGTCCAGCAGCTCGTAGAGCACGCCCAGGCGCGGCTCCTGGGGGTAGTAGTCCACGCCGTGCACCGAGGCCAGGAAGGCAAAGCCCTTGCCGCGCAGGAACCGGAGGGCGGGGCGGATCTGCTGGGAGGCCACGCTGACGGTCGCCCTGTCGCGGAAGTGCAGGGTGTCGACGACCGCGCCCTCGTGGGCCTCGCGCAGCTCGCGGGCGAGCAGTTCCAGGCCGGTCGCGTCAGGCACCCGGCACCCGGGGGGCTCCGCCCCCCGGAGACCCCCCGTCTGAGGGCCTCCGTCCTGTTGTGTGCTCGCGGGCGCTGTCTGCCGCTCGCCTGACTCTGTGGTTGCCGTGGGTGGTCATGGGCAGGCTTCTACACCGCAGACGCTACGCGCCTGCGGTGTCCCCCGGCTGGAAGACGTTGATGGCCGGGTCGGTGCTCGCGTCGCGATCGCGCAGCAGCTCCTCGGTGCCCCGGGCATCGTGGCGCCGGCGCCAGCCCATGTCGGGGTCCTCCTGGACCATCTTGCGCAGCTTGAGCACGCCGTGCATCAGTGCCTCGGGACGCGGCGGGCAGCCGGGCACGTGCACGTCGACGGGCATGAACTTGTCGGCGGGCACGATCGCGTAGTTGTTGAAGACGCCCATCGAGGAGGAGCACGCACCCATGGCGATGGCCCACTTGGGCTCGAGCATCTGGTCGTAGATGCGCCGCACCACGGGCGCCATCTTGATCGAGACGCGGCCGCTGATGATGAGCAGGTCGGCCTGGCGGGGCGTGGCGCGGAAGGCCTCGAAGCCAAAGCGCGCCGCGTCGACGCGGGCGCCGACGATGGACATCATCTCGATGGCGCAGCAGGCCAGCCCGAAGGTGGCCGGGAAGAACGAGTTGGACCGCGCCCAGTTGAACGCCTTCTCCAGCGTGGTGGTGAGGACGCGCTCCTCGACGTACTTGTCGAGCTCGTCGTCCTCCAGGTCGCCGCGCAGCATGTCGCGCGCGCGGCGCTGCTGGATCTTGAAGGCCTCGGCTGAGCCGGGTCCGTGCCTGACTATCTCCATTCAAGAGCCCCTCTGCGCCACTGGTGGATGAAGGCCACCGCCAGCAGCGCGACGAAGATGATGATCTTGATCAGTGCGTCGACGCCTGCCTCCGCCAGCCCCAGGGCGACCGGGAACACCAGGATGACCTCGATGTCGAAGAGGATGAACAGCATCGCGATCAGGTAGAAGCTGATCCCGAAGCGGAAGTTCTTCTGTACCTCGCTCGGGAGGCCGCACTCGTAGGCCTCGCGGGTCGCGCGACGACGGATGCGCTTGGGCCCGAGGTACCGGTTGGCCACCGCGAAGACGACACCGATGACGATACCGAACAGCAGGACGACCAGTGCGGGAAGGTAGCTCTGAAGCACGCGACCCCATTTCTAGCACGGGCTTGTAACGCAGTGATACTCGGTGGCAGACCGCACACGAATGAGGTACGGACGTGAACACCGCCGCGCTCTGGGCGGCCTGGGCGTGCACCGCCGTCAACCTCGCGGCCGCCGGCTGGGGCGCCTGGCGGTGGTGGACCGTGGAGGCGAGCCGCCTCTTCTGGGTGCTCGCGCGGGCGGGTCAGGCCGCCGCGGTGGCCCAGGCCCTGGTGGCCGGCGTGCTGTTCGTGGCCGGCTACGAGCCGACCGACGAACTGTTCTGGCTCTACGCGCTGCTGCCCGTGGCCATCGGAGCCATCGCCGAGCAGTTGCGCCTCCTGTCCGCCGAGCAGGTGCTCGAGCGCCGGGAGCTGCCCGACGTCGACGCGCTGCGCGCGCGGCCCGAGGCGCAGCAGCGGTCCGTGGTGCGCGAGATCGTTCGCCGCGAGATCGGCGTGATGGCCGTCGCCGCGGTGGTGGTGGCCTTCCTGGCGCTGCGGGCGGCGCTGCTCGTCTGAGCGCAGGCGTGGTGAGGCGCTAGGGCAGCGGCTCGCCCTCGACGACGAGCCTGGCGTTGGCACCGAGATCCTCCTGGTTGCCGATGGTGGAGGTCAGGCGGTAGACGCCGGGCTCGAGGGTGAGCTTGCCCCCGACGCGCTGGCCGGGCTGCGCGGTCGGCGTGCCGCAGGGTCGGTCTGGGCACGCCGGCAGGGCGCGCTCCCCGTCCTCGGGGACCGTCTCCACCCGCACGTTGTGGGTAAGGCGGCCCTCGTTGCGCAGGACGAACTTGATCCGCCCCGGGCGCACGCTCAGGTCCGACGGCGAGATGGCGTACTCGGTGGTCGTGAACTCGACCTGCGGGCGCTCGGAGCGCACCTGCTCGGGGCCGCCGAGGCTGGGCAGCGCGAGGGCGAGCGTGAACGCGACGGCAAGCCCCGCGAGGAGGGCGATCATGCTGCGACGTGGGCGCATCCGCCCCCAATAGTGGCAGGGAGAGACAGCCGGGGGGCCCGGCTCAGGCAGCGACGTCCTTTGCCCTCGCCACCCCTG
>JBBJOB010000288.1:0-2647 GCA_037721455.1 Solirubrobacteraceae bacterium
ACCTCGCCGGGCACGACCATGGTGGCCTCCCAGCCCAGCGCCTCGTAGAAGGCCCGGGCCATGGCGAGGTCGGCGACACCGAGGGTGACGAGGCTGACGCGCTGTTCCATCGGGCGTCCGGGCTCAGCCGCGCTCGGCAACGGCCCGCTCGGCGGCGTCGAAGCCCAGCTTGGAGTGCGTGCCGTCGCAGAACGGCTTGTTGGTCGAGCCGCCGCAGCGACACAGGGAGACCCTGGGGCGGTCCGAGACGTCGTACTCGTTGCCGTCGGCGTCGATGATGCGCTCCACGCCCTCGACCACGTAGGGCCCGTTCTCGGTCGCCTTGATCTGTCCGCCGGCCATGTCGGTCTCCTTGCTCGTTGTCTGTCAGTGCACCTGCCCGATGGCCGCACCCGCCACGCTCAGGGCTCAGGCCACCGGGCGCAGGTGGCGACGCGGGCGGTCGCGCAGCTCGCGGATGACGCCCTGGACGAGCGCCTCGTCGTCGCCGCGGCGGCCGTCCACGACGGCGTCGATGCGCGCGCGCTTGCGCTCGATGAGCTGGGCCATGGTTTCGTCGATCGTGTCGGCGGCCAGCAGGTACCAGGCGGTGACGGCGTCGCGCTGGCCGATGCGGTGGCAACGGTCCTCGGCCTGGTCGTGGGCGGCGGGCGTCCAGTCCAGCTCGAGGAAGGCGACGTTGGACGCGCGGGTGAGCGTGATGCCGTGGCCGGCCACGCGGGGCGAGCACACCAGGAGCTGGGGACCGTCGTCGCGCTGGAAGGCCTGCACCGTGCGCTCGCGGGCGGGGATGGGGTCGGCGCCGAGAAGGTGGCCCGCCGTCGGGAAGCGCGCCATGACGCTCTCCTGCACCTCGGTGTGGTGGGCGAAGAGCACCAGCGGCTCGCCCGAGGCCAGGAAGTCCTCGATCCAGCCCAGCCCGGCCGCCAGCTTGCCTCGGGCCGCGAGGCGGCGCAGGGTGTTGAGCTGCACCAGGCGCTCGGCGCGCAGCGCCCGCGCCACGCTGACCTCGAGCTCGCTCAGGTCCAGCGGCTGCTCGCGCAGCCAGGCGATGACGTCCTCCTCGGCCAGGCGGTACTCGGCCTCGTTGGCCAGCGCGACGGGCACGACGCTGCGCCGCTTGGCCGGAAGCTGGGGGAGGACCTCGCTCTTGAGGCGGCGCACGAAGCAGTGGCGGCGCAGGTGCCAGTGCAGGCGCTCCTCGTCGCCCACGCCCTCGAAGCGCTTGGCGAAGGCGGTGGCGCCGCCGAAGTCCTCGATGCGGCCGAGGATCCGAAGCTGGCTGACCAGTTCCTCCGCGCGGTTCACCACCGGGGTGCCGGTCAACGCGAGGCGCAGGCCGTCGCGGGTGACGTGGTCGGCCAGGCGGCGGACGGCGCGCGTGCGCTTGGCCCGCGGGTTCTTGACCAGGTGGGCCTCGTCGACGATCAGGGCCTTTGGTCGTCGTAGCGCAAGGCGCTCGCGATGGGCGTCGACGATCTCGTAGTTGAGGATGGCGATGTCCACCGCGGGAACGGCGCCGCCGCGGCCGCTGAGCACAGCCCGGCTGCGGTGAGGCAGCCAGCGCGCGGCCTCGCGCTCCCAGTTGAGCTTGAGGCTGGCCGGACAGACCACGACGGCCGGGAACGCGCCGTCGGCTTCCAGCGCGGCCAGGGCCTGCACCGTCTTGCCCAGGCCCTGCTCGTCGCCGAGGAAGGTGCGGCGGGCCTCGAGGGCGTAGCGCACGCCGGCGTGCTGGAAGGGGGCAAGCTCTCCGCCGAGGACGTTGGCTATGTCGATCGGTTCCGCGGTCCGGGCCCTGGAGCCCGCGATGGCCTGTTGTGCCTCTGCGTTCTCCCGGCGCAGGGCGTCTAGGACCGGCTCGGCCATCGAGGTGACCTCGACTCCGTGGTCGTCCAGGAAGCGGTCGAGGGCTTCGGTGACGTAGGGATCGATGGGGAGGGAGCGCGCCCGGGCGTCGACGCCGGGCAGCTTTGCGAAGGCGGCGCCGGTCTCCGGGTCCCACAGGACGTCCAGACGCAGGCGGCGGCCGTTGACGCCGTACTCGATGACCAGTGCGGCGGGCGGCGGGTCGGTGTCGACGCGCAGCCGCAGGGCGCAGCCGGTGGCGCGGCCGTCCATGCGGGCGCCGGGGAGGTCGGTGAGCGCCTCGGCGATCTCGGTGGTCAGCGGGAGGCGCTGGGCGCTGCCGTGCTCGTGGGCCTGCTCGGCCAGCTCGGGCGGCAGGTCCCCGCCGCGCGTCTCGCACACGAACCACCCGCGTCCGTCGTGGCGCGCGGTGGTCACGAAGCCCAGCCAGCGGCGCTCCACCCCGCCCAGCCACCCGTTCACGTCGTCGGCCTGGGTCAGCTCGGGGAAGCGGTCGAGCACTGCGGCCACGTGCACCGCGGTCAGCTCGTCGGCGGGCGCCCACCACTCCTTGACGTCCCAGTCGAAGCGCCGCCCGGGGATCCCGCGCACGGCGTCGACCATGTCGGCGCGGTAGGGGAAGGCGAAGACCACCTCGCGCCCGCCGTCGCGGCCGGTGCGCAGTTCCACGTTGTGACGGGGCGGGGCGAGCTCCACGGCCCCGATCCTGGCAGGCGGACCGGGCGGTCCCAGGCGGGCGTCTGGGGCCGATGTCACCCGGCGGTGCGGAGGAGGCGGC
>JBBJOB010000060.1:0-10101 GCA_037721455.1 Solirubrobacteraceae bacterium
GGTCCCCGCCGGCCTCGGGGTCCCCGCCGGCCTCGGGGTCCCCGCCGGCCTCGGGGTCCCCGCCGGCCTCGGGATCGCCGCCGGCCCCCGGTTCGCCGTCCCCGCCTCCGCCCTCCTCCGTCGTCTCGGCGGGCTGGTCCTGGCTGGCCGGCTCGGGCGGCGCGTCACCACCGACAGCGGACTGCCAGATGATCAGGATGGCCAGGGCAGCGACGACCAGAGCGACCGGCGCGAGGAAGCGGACGTAGTTCCGGTCGGGCATGGTGGGCGGGAGGATAGGGGGGTCAGGCGACGAGAGCCCAGGCGCTCGCGCGCAGGCGCTCGGCCTCGGCGCGGGCGGCCTGGGCCGGCGGGTCCCCGGCGATCTCGTGCGCAAAGGCGATCGACCGCGAGGCGGTGACCAGCCCCCCGGCGCGCCCTGGCGCGAAGGCGGGCACGAGATCCTCCACGCTGCCTCCCTGCGCGCCGACGCCCGGCAGCAGGAACGGCGCGGACGGCATGAGCTCGCGTGCCCGCGCGAGATGCTGCGGCCGGGTGGCACCCAGCACGGCGCCCACATCAGCCAACCCGCTGCGCGGTCCCGGGCGGCCCAGGCCGGCAGCCAGGGCGGCGAGGCGCTCCCACAACGGCGCGCCGTCATCGACCGGGAGGTCCTGCACGTCGGCAGCGCCCGGGTTGGAAGTTCGCACGAGGGCGAGGACGCCCGCTCCGGCCGCCCGGGCGGCGTCCACGAACGGCACGAGGGCGTCCTCACCCAGCAGCGGGTTGGCCGTGGCCAGATCGGCGCCCAGGCCGGGCACATCCCCGAAAGGTGTCGGCGTCGCGGTGAACAGCGCCTGGGCGTAGGCGGCTGCCGTGACCGGGACGTCGCCGCGCTTGCCGTCGGCCAGCACCAGCAGCCCCGCCTGACGCGCGTGGCCGACCGTGGCCTCGAGCGCCGCCCAGCCGGGCGCGCCGAGACGCTCGAAGCAGGCGAGTTGGGGCTTGACGGCCACGCAGGCAGGGCCCGCGGCGTCGATCAGCGCGGCGCAGTGGGCCGCCACCGCGGCGCCGGCGCGGTGCGCCGCCGTGCCGTGGTCGGGCACGCCGGCGACGGCCTGCGGCCACAGCCGGACGGGGTCGGGGTCGAGCCCCAGGACCAATTGGGACTCGCGCCGCGCGACCGCGTCGGCGAGGCGGTCGGCGACGTGCTCGCTCACTTCCGCGACGCTACCAGCGCCCCGCGACGAGAGACGGGCCCGAGCCCCACCGTCGTGCCCTGCTGTTGCTGTGCACACCTGGACAGGACGGCCCGTCCTCGCCATGCGCCACCATTGTCCCGTGCCACTCAGCCGTGCCGCCTGGATCGCCACCACCGCCGCCTCGGTGCTCATCGCGATCCTGCTCTTCCTGGGCGGCTACACAGGCTATGGCTTCCTCGGACTGGTGGTGGCACTCTCGGCCGGGATCAATCTGATTCCCGAGCGGTCCTAGCCGGCACCTCCGTGCCCGGGCGCACGTTGCCCTCGGGCTCGAGGTGAATGAGGACGTCGGCGCCGTGGAGGCGCGCGCGGATCGCATCCTGCAGGTCGTGGGCGACCTCGTGGGCGGCCTCGAGACTCGTCCCGGAGCGGAACTGCACGTGGAGGTCGACCAGGGCGCGGGCACCCGCGCGGCGGCCGCGCAGGGCGTGAAAGCCGGCCACGCCGCGGGGCCCGAAGCCGTTGATCTCCTGGCGGATGGCCTCGAGGTCGTCTGCGGGCAGGGCCTGGTCGACCAACACCCGGCCCGAGCTGGTCAGCAGTCGCACGCCGGTGACCACGATGGCCACGGCCACCAGGAGGGCGACCACCGGGTCGAGCCAGCTCGCGCCCGTGAACTCGACGAGGGCCAGGCCGATGAGGACGCCCACCGAGGCGATCGCGTCGGTGCGCAGGTGCGCCGCCTCACCCTCGAGCGCGGGCGAGGCGGTCTCGCGCGCGCGGCGGCGGAGGAAGGCCGAGACGGCGATGGTGACGACCGTGCCGACGGCGAGGATCGCGATGCCGACGCCGAGGTTCTGGACCTCCGCTCCCGCGCTGAGGCGGCGCACCGACTCGTAGATCACGATGCCCGCGCCGACGAGGATGAGCATCCCCTCGACGCCGGCGGCCAGATTCTCCAGCTTCTGGTGACCGTAGGGGTGCTCCGGATCGGCCGGCTTATCGGCCTCGCGCACCGAGAAGTAGGTGACGATCGAGCCCAGGAGATCGATGCACGAGTTGATGGCCTCGGCGATGATGGCCACCGAGCCGGTGACCACGCCGGCGATGAGCTTGAGCACGATCAACGTCGCGTTGGAGGCGACGGAGACCGCGGCGGCCGCCGGCTTGGAGGGCAGGCGCGCGGGGACGGAGCTCATCCCCGCCATCGGGCGCTCACTCGCGCTCGCGCAGCCGGTGGGCCAGTGCCACGGCTGCTCGCCCGCGGTGGCTGATGGCGTCCTTCTCGACCGGGTCGAGCTCGGCCATGGTGCGGCCCGTCGTGTCGTCGTCGGGGACGAACGCCGGGTCGTAGCCGAAGCCGCCGTCGCCGCGGGGATCGGCGGCCAGCGTGCCGCTGCACCGACCCTCGACCACGTGCTCCACGCCGCTCGCGGGGTCCACGTAGGCCAGCGCGCACACGTAGGCCAGGCCGCTGCCCGCCGGGGCCTCGCGCAGCAGGCGCGCGAGGTTGTCCTCGTCCGTGGCGTCCTCCCCGGCGAAGCGCGCCGAGCGCACGCCCGGCGCGCCGCCCAGGGCCTGCGCGGCGATACCGCTGTCGTCGGCGATCGCGGGCCGTCCCGTCGCCGCCGAGGCGGCCCGCGCCTTGCCCAGCGCGTTGGCGGCGAACGTCTCGCCGTCCTCGGGCGGCAGCTCGACCTCGTCGGGCAGCGGCTCGAGCTCGTGGGGCGCCAGCAGCGGGCCGAGCTCACGGATCTTGTGGGCGTTGCGGGAGGCAAGGATCAGGCGCACGGTGCTGAACGGCAGCCTACGTCGCGGACTGGAGCGCATGGCATCGCAGCGACCATCCGGAGGTCGCTGCGCGGTGGCGTCAGGAGCTGCTGGCCACGATCACGGGTCAGCCGACCGAGGATCGCCCAGCGGGGCTCGCTCTAGCCGGGTGCGCTAGCCCTCGCGGATCGCGGCCTCCTGCAGGACGCGCAGCTCCTCGATGCCGCCGGCGGCGAGGGCGAGCAGCTCGTCGAGGTGGGCACGGGAGAGCGGGGTGCGCTCTGCGGTGGCCTGCACCTCGACGAGGCCGCCGTCGCCGGTCATGACCACGTTGGCGTCGACCTCGGCGGAGGAGTCCTCGGGGTAGTCGAGGTCCAGCAGCGCGACACCGTCGACCATGCCGCAGGAGATCGCCGCGACGCTGCCGTTCAGCGGGGAGGCCTTGAGCCTGCCCTCGTCGCGCAGGCGCTGGGCCGCGAGGGCCAGCGCAACGTAGGCGCCGGTGATCGCGGCGGTGCGGGTGCCGCCGTCGGCCTGCAGGACGTCGCAGTCGAGGTAGATGGTGCGCTCGCCAAGGGCCTCGAAGTCCACGACGCCGCGGATCGCGCGGCCGATGAGGCGCTGGATCTCGACGCTGCGCCCGTCGGGACGGCCCTTGGAGCTGTCACGCTGCTTGCGGTCCCCCGTCGAGGCGGGCAGCATCGCGTACTCGGCCGTCACCCACCCGCGGCCCTTGCCGGCCATCCAGCGCGGGACGGACTCCTGCGCCGACGCCGTGCAGATCACCCGCGTCTCGCCGACCTCGATGAGAGCCGAGCCGGTCGCGGTGCGCACGAAGCCGGTGATGATCGCGGTGGGGCGCAGTCCGTCGGGCGCTCGGCCGTAGGAGCGCTGCGGCGCCGTCGTCGCAGCGTTCACGCGGCCGCCCTGGTCGTCAGATCCACGTGCTCGACCTCCTCGATGGGGAGTTGCAGGAAGCGGGTGCCCGTCGCCCGGAAGCGCGTAGCGTCGCCGGTGGTCAGGAAGCCGTAGCAGCCCTCGACGGCCCGCGTGGTGACCAGGTCGCGCACGCTGAGGGCGTGCTGGACGCGGCGGACCATCGCCGCGCCGGAGGTGATCAGGCGCACATCGGGGCCCAGGATGCGCTGGAGCATCGGGCGCACGAGCGGGTAGTGGGTGCAGCCCAGGATCACCGTATCCACGCGCGCCTCGATGATCGGGGCGCAGTAGCCGCGAACGATCTCGACCACGCGCTGGGTCACGGGCGTGTCGGCCTCGATGATCTCGGCCAGGTCGGGGCAGGCGACGCTCGTCAGGCGGGTGAGCGCGTCAGTGCCCTGCACGGCGCGCTCGTAGGCGCCGCTGGCCACCGTCGCGGGGGTGGCCAGCAGCCCGATGCGCCCGCTGCGCGTGGCGGCTACGGCCAGGTTGGACTCCGGCCCGACGACGCCGATGACGTCGATCTCGCGGCCGGTGGAGGCGACGTGGCGGCGCAGGTGCTCCAGCGCTGTCGCGGTGGCCGAGTTGCAGGCCACCACCAGGAGCTTGGCTCCGCGGGCAAGCAGCTCCTCACCGATCTCCACCGCGAAGGCGCGCAGCTCGTGCGGGGCGCGGGTGCCGTAGGGAAGGCGCGCGGAGTCACCGAGGTAGAGGAAGTCCTCGCGGGGCAGCGACACGAGCAACTCGTGGAGCACGGTGAGCCCACCCACACCCGAGTCGAAGACCCCGATGGGCAGGGCGCGGCGGTCGTCAGGCGGAGGCGGGCCGGAGAGCACGGGCGCCATGTTCCCAGACGGCGCCCGCACCCTCCGCGCGCCTACTTGACCTTCTCGATCGCACCCTTGAGCTGCTTGGCGAGCGCCGCGGGGATCTGCTCCAGGCCCCCGGTCTTCTTGGCGACAGCGATCATCGCAGTGAGCAGCACGGCGATCATCAGGATGATCCCCACGTACTCCACCGTGCCCTGCCCGCGCTGCTCGCGCAGGGAGGTGACGGCGGCGACCAGGTGCACGTGCAGCCAGGCGATCGTGCGGTACGACATGTCCAGACCTCCTCGGTTCCTCGGCGGGCGCCCGGTGCGCCACGCGCTTCGCCCTGCCGAGTCTGCTCAGCGTCGTGTGCCCGATCAGCACCCTTCGGTGACGATCGCGCGCAGACTTCGTGTCGGGCCTGCGCAACGTCCCCCGGTGGCACGTTGCAGTCCGTCCCCGCGGGTGGGTGGGACGGCTTCCACCGGGGGGCAGGACGGCTTGCCCCGGTACAGTTGGCTCCCGCGCCGCGGCCCCACCGATCCGGCGGCGCGCCTTGCCATGACCGGTCTGATGCAGCGCATCCTCCGCCGGCGCTCCGACCCTCACGAGCAGGCCGACGAGCAGCCGACCCACGCCTTCGAGCAGCCCACGACGCGGCTGCCGGTCGGCCTGCCAGAAGAGGAGACGGCGCCGCCGCCCTCGGCCCCCAGCTTCCGCGACCGCGGCCGCCTGCGCCGACGCCTGCGCTACCTACGCCGCACCCGGGAGCTGGGCTTCCGAGACCTCGGCGGCCTGGTCTTCGACCTGCGCCGCTTCGACCGCGACCGGCCCGACCTGGTGCAGGCCAAGCTCGACGCTCTGGCCGGCGTGGACCGCGAGCTGCGCGCACTGGAGATCGCCCTGGACCAGCGCACGCCCATTCACGAGCTGCGCGAGCCGGGCATCGCCTCGTGCTCGCGCTGCGGCGCGTTGCACGGGACCGACGCGCGCTTCTGCCCCGCCTGCGGCACCGGACTGCGCGGGTCGCGCGCGGCCGGCGACCCGGACGACGGTGGCGTGGAGCACTCTGTCGCGGAGGTCGGCACGCCGGAGGCCGGCGGGACCAACGGCGGGGCCGCGCCGGCGATGGGCGGGCAGGGCGCTGAGGGCGAGCGCCCGGAAGGCGAACGTAGCTCGCAGGGCGACCGCGCCGCGGAGGGCGATCACCCCGAGCCGCCCCGCGAGGAGCGCCCTGTGGAGCGCTGGCCCGGCAGCTCATCGTGAGCACCGGCCCGGCCACCGCCCCGTCCGAGGAGGGTGCCCCGAGCGGTGAGGCCCCGCGCGCGCCACTGCGCTGCCCCCAATGCCGCGCCACGCTGCGCGACGACCAGGACTGGTGCCTGGAGTGCGGCACGCCGGCGCGCACCCGGCTGGCGCCCGCGCCCAACTGGCGGCTGCCCGCCGTCGTCGTCGTCACGATGGTCGTCCTGGCCGTTGCGGCCTTCGCCTTCGCCTTCGTGCGCTTGACCGACGACGGCGGCGGTCCGGCACCGTCATCGACCGTGACACAGCCGCCACCGGCGCAGCCCGGCCAGCCAGCTCCCGGGCAGCAGCCGGCCCCGCCCCCTCCGGCGCCGGAGCAGCAGCCTCCCGCCCAGGAGGCGCCGCCCGCCCAAGAGGTACCACCCGCCGAACCCTCGCCCAGCCCCGCTCCCGCTCCCGCTCCCGCTCCCGACGAGCCGGTGCCCACTCCCTAGAGGCCCGTCCTGCACGTCCGTCCGCACCCACTACGACGCGAAGGAGGGCCTGCATGGCCTGGGTGCTGCTGATCATCGCCGGTCTCCTGGAGACGGTGTGGGCGTTGGCCCTCAAGGAATCCGACGGCTTCACCCGGCTCGGCCCGACCGTGGTCTTCGTCGTTGCCGGGGTGGTGAGCCTCGTGCTGCTCGCGCTCGCGCTGCGCGACCTGCCGGTCGGCACCGGCTACGCGGTGTGGACGGGCATCGGCGCGGTCGGGGCGGCGATCGGCGGCATCGTGCTGCTCAGCGAGCCCGCGACACTCGCGCGGATCCTGCCGATCGGCCTGATCGCCATCGGAATCGTCTGGCTCGCCGTCGGCGAGCAGCAGGTGTGACGGCGATCGGTTGATCCGCCGGCAGCGTTGGCCGGCGCTTCGAGGTCTGAGCTGAGACCCGTGCTGCCCTGGGCGTGGTGGAGGGCTCTGCCTAACTCGGCCTCAAAGCCAGCCTCAGACCGCCGCGGCGGCCGGGCCTGGGCCTGCCGCCAGGCGCTCCAGCGCGCGCTCGGCCAGCGGGTCGACGGCAAGGGAGGGCGCCTCGGGCGGTGCGTCGGCCACCAGCACGCCCAGGGCGGCGGTGAAGCAGCGGGCCAGAGCCCCCAACGCGTAGCCGCCCTCCAGCACCATCCCCACGGGCACGCCGACGCTCTCGGCCAAGCGGCGCAGCGATGCCGCCATCGCGACGAAGCCCGCGTCGCTCACGCGGGAGGTGGCCAGCTGGTCCTCGGCGTGGGCGTCGAAGCCGGCCGAGATGAGCACGAGCTGGGGCGCGTACGCGCGGCCGACCGGCGCGATGACGTGCTCGACCAGCGAGCACCACGCGTCGTCGCCGTTGCCGCCGGGGACAGGCAGGTTGAGGGTGAGCCCCTCCCCGGCGCCATGCCCGACGTCGCTCGCCGGCCCCGTGCCCGGATAGAGCGGCGACTCGTGCACCGAGCAGAAGAGGACGTCGTCGCGCGCAGAGAAGATGTCGTTGGTGCCGTTGCCGTGGTGGACGTCCCAGTCGACGATCATCACGCGCTCCAGCCCGTGGGCGTCCAGCGCATGCTGAGCGGCCACGGCGACGCTGTTGACCAGGCAGAAGCCCATCGCGCGGGCGGCGCCGGCGTGGTGGCCCGGTGGGCGGTGCAGCGAGGCCCCGGTGCGCGCCGCGCCGCCCACCAGCGCGTCGACCAGGGCGGCCGCCCCGCCCGCAGCGTGGCAGGCGGCGGCGTAGGAGCCGGTCGAGACCGTGGTGTCCATGTCGATCATCCCGCCGCCACGCAGGGCCAGACCGTCGATGCGATCGATGTGCGCGAGAGAGTGGACGGCTTCCAGGAGCGCATGGTCGGCGGCGGGGGACTCGACGACCTCGCAGCCCAGCCAGTCCTGCTGGGCCAGTGCCGACTCGATGGCGGTGATGCGCGCTGCGCACTCGGGGTGCGCACCCGTGTCGTGCTCCAGCGAGCTGGGGTGGCGGAGCAGGAGGCCGGGCACCATGCGGGTACGGTATCCGCGCGATGGCCACCGGCGACGAGGCGGCGGCCGGCGGGAGCCGGCCGGCCGTCGAAGGGACGCGGACGGGCGGGACGCGGTGGCCGTAGCGCTGCGTGCCGACGTCGCCGTGGTCGGCGCCGGGGCGGCGGGGCTCTACACGGCCCTCGTCGCCGCGAGCGAGGGCGCCCGGGTCGTGCTCGTCTCCGCCACCCCGCTGGCCCAGACGGCCTCCTACTGGGCGCAGGGCGGCCTGGCCGCGGCCCTGGCCGGCGACGACTCCCCCGCCCGCCACCTCGAGGACACCGAGCGCGCCGGCAGGGGCGCCGTGCGCCGGTCGGCCGCGGCCGTGCTCACGCGGGAGGCGCCGTGGATCGTCGCCGACCTGCAGCGCCTGGGCGTGCGCTTCGACGCCGACCGGCCCGGCAACCTCGCCCTGGGCCTCGAGGGCGGCCACGCCCTGCGCCGCGTCGTGCACGCCGGCGGGAGCGCGACGGGCCGCCGCGTGGTGCGCGATCTCTCGGGCCTGGTCGTCGAGGCCCCGCGCGTCGCGGTCCTGGAGGGAGCGCGCGCCGCCGCGCTGCACACCGATGAGGGCCGCGTCACCGGCGTCGCGCTGGAGGACGGGCGCACCGTCGCGGCCCGGGCGACCGTGCTGTCCACCGGCGGCGCGGCGGCGCTGTGGTCACGCACGACCAACCCGCCCGGCTCGCTGGGCATCGGCCTGCAGCTCGCCCACGCGGCCGGGGCCGCGCTGGCCGACCTGGAGATGATCCAGTTCCACCCCACCGCGGTCCTCGGCGTGCCCCACCGTGAGGGCTTCCTGGTCACCGAGGCCATCCGCGGCGAGGGCGCCACGCTGCACGCGCCGCCACGGCCCGGCGAGGCGCTGGGCGAGCGCTTCGTCGACGAGCTCGCGCCGCGCGACGAGGTCGCCCGCGCGATCTTCGACGTCCTGGGCCGCACGGGCGCGCGGAGCGTCGCGCTGGACATGCGCGCGATCGACCCGGGCCTGTTTCCCAACGTGGTCGGCGCCCTGCGCGACTTCGGCCTCGATCCCACGCGCGAGCCGGTGCCGGTCGCGCCCGCCGCGCACTACGTCATGGGCGGCATCGCCACCGACCTCCACGCACGGTCCGCCGTGCCCGGCCTGCTCGCCGTCGGCGAGGCGGCGTGCACGGGCCTTCACGGCGCCAACCGCCTGGCCTCCAACTCCCTGAGCGAGTGCTTCGTGTTCGGCGCACGCGCCGCCCGCGCGGCGCTCGGCGAGCCGGCCGCGACCGGCACCCCGCCCGAGCTGCCCGCCGCCATGCCGGCGCTGCACCCCGTGGCCCAGGCCACACGCGAGGCGCTGTGGCGCCACGCCGGGCTGGCCCGCGACCGCGCCGGCCTCGAGCTGCTGGCGCAGGACCCCCACCCGCTGGCGCGCCTGGTCGCCGCGTGCGCCCTCGCCCGCCCGGAGAGCCGCGGGGCGCACCGCCGCGAGGACTTCCCCAGGACAGACCCCGCGCTCGATCTCCACCACGCCGTCGTGGAAGGAGCCGACCCGCCCCGCCTCGAACGTTGGGATTGAACGCGGAGTCCCTTAACGCGAAATCAATCTTCGCTGCGTTGTGAATTCACGAGGGCGCGGCACACTCTCTGCGCCCAGGGGTTCTCTACGCATGAGAGGAGAGAGGGCAAGCAATGATCTATCACTTCAGCCGAGCAATTTACCGCGAGATCGCCCGCGACATTCGCGTGGGATGCGGGCACGATGCGCGTACCGCGCACGCCCAGGTGCTGCGCGCCTGTGAGCAGACCGTCGAGCGTCTCGCCAACGATCGCCACTACTTCGCCAAGCCGGCCCGCACGCTGTTCAGCGACGTGCGGATGCACTTCCCCATGAGCGCGCAGGCCCGCGTGTGGCAGATCATCTCTGCTCACGTGACGGCGGCCGACGAGGAGCTGAGCCGCCAGCCGCCCCAGAACCTGGACCCGCACGGCAACCCGCTCGTGTGCCGGGCGACGACGCGCCGGGGCACGCCGTGCCAGCGCGCTCCGCTGCCCCACAACGGCTACTGCCCGTCCCACCAGCACCTGGCCGAGACCGAGCACACGACGGTCCTGGCCGCCTGAGTGACGTCGCCGGAGGTCGCTCGGTTCCGGC
>JBBJOB010000061.1:0-10097 GCA_037721455.1 Solirubrobacteraceae bacterium
CTCGGCGTGGCCACCCTCGTCGTAGCCGATGACGCGTCCTACCCGGCCGCGACTCGCAAGCTTTACGAGCAGCGGCCGACCACGTTGTCGGCGTGCGGTCGGGGGACACGGTGTGCTCCCGGGGCGTGCAGATGCTGTGGTCCTCCACATGCCGGGGCTCTTTTCCCTGGATCTCCTCGCGTCTGTCGTCCGAGGGGCGTAGGGTGGTACCAACGTATCTCGAACCGGGACGTTTACCTGAGATGGCAGACGAGCGCGCGGTCTATGAGGCGATAGCTCAGGCGATGCGAGACTACGGTTACCGCGAGGTCACGGCAGCGGTGGTGCGCGAGATCGACGAGGGCCCTCCGACCGAGGAGCGCCGCGGCGTCGTAGCCATGTTCGCCGGCAGGCAGCTTCAAACGGCCCGGGAGTCTGGGCTGCTTCCTCCTGTTGCTGGTGGGACTGATCCGCCACAGCGGTCCTCGGACGTGGGGTAAGGCCCCACATTGCGCTATCTGCTGGCGTTCCTCCCTCAGCCGGCAACGTCCAGCGCGCGGGTGAGGTCGGCCGCGAGGTCGCCGATGTCCTCCACCCCCGCGGACAGGCGGATGAACCCGCCCGGCACGGCGTCGGTACCCCAGCGTGCGCGGCGCTCGGCCGAGGTGTGCACGCCGCCGAAGGAGGTGGCCTCGGCGACCAGCTCGCAGGCGGTCAAGAAGGCCTGCGCGCGCTCGGGCGACCCGACGTCGAAGCAGACCACGGTGCCCAGCCCGGGCCAGCGCACGTCGCCCACATCACCGCGGGCGCGCAGCAGGTCGGCCAGGGCCTCGGCGTTGGCGCAGGCCCGGCGCAGGCGCACGTCGAGGGTGGCCAGCGAGCGGTGGGCCAGCCAGGTCTCGAACGGGCCGGGGACGGCGCCCGTGGCGTTGCGCCAGGCGCGGATGTCCCCCACGAGCTGCTCGTCGCGCGCGGCGACGTGGCCCAGCACGAGGTCGCTGTGGCCGGTCAACGCCTTGGAGCCGCTGGCCACCGAGGCGTCGGCGCCCAGGGCCAGCGGGCGCTGCAGCAGCGGGGTGGCCAGCGTGTTGTCCACGGCCAGCAGCGCGCCGGCGGCATGGACGTCGCGGGCCAGAGCCTGGAGGTCGAGCACGTCCAGGCCCGGGTTGGAGGGCGTCTCGACCCACACCAGCCGCGCGCCGGGCAGCGCCTCGCGCAGCGCGGTCTCGTCGGTGGGCACCAGGCGCACCTCCACCCCGCGCGGCTCGAGGTACTCGGCGGCGATCGTGCGCACACCGGGGTAGGCATCAGAGGGTGCGACGAGCACGTCGCCGGGGCGCAGCAGCGGCAGGAGAACGGCGGCGACGGCCGCCATGCCCGAGGCGAACAGGGTTACCTCCCCGCCCTCCAGCTCTCCGAGCGCGGCCTCGTAAGCCGTGAAGGTCGGGTTGGCGTAGCGCCCGTAGCCGTAGAGCGACGCGTCGGCCGGGCCGGCCAAGTGATAGGGCGCCGCGAACGTCGGCCCCGGCAAGAACGGCTCGCCCTGCCCCGCCGGCGGCAGGCCGGCGTGGACGACGCGCGTCGCGGGACGATGGCCGGGCGCGTCGTGCACCCGGCCATCCTCTCAGGCGGCCGGGGCTACGGCGATCTGCGCCTCCACGAGCCCGACGATCGCCCGCTCGACCTGCATCTCACGGCACGTCTGGGCCGTGGCACAGTCTTCCCCATGCGAGCCGTCGCCCTGAGAGGGCGGCAGCTCGCACAATCGCTCAGCTCAGTCCGCCTCGCGCTCGTTGGCTGGGGTGTCCAGCGCGCCGCCGGGCTCGACCGGGCTGTCGTCCGCGTCCGTGTCCGCGGCGCCGTCGGCCTCCGCGGCGCCGACGCCCACGGCGGCGGGCACCTTGGGCTCGACGATCGAAAGGATGACCTCGCGGTCGTCGTTCTCGGGGGCGACGTCGACCACGACCGTGGCCTGGGGGATGAGCTCCTGGCGCAGGACGAAGTCGGCGAGCTGGTCCTCGATGTAGCGCTGGATCGCGCGGCGCAGCGGCCGGGCGCCCATGGACGGGTCCCAGCCCTTGTCGACGAGGAAGTCCTTGGCCTCCTCGGTCAGCTCGAGCTGTAGCTCACGCTCGGCCATCGACTCGCGCACGCGGCGCAGCAGGAGCTCGATGATCTGCTTGATCTCCGGCTTCTGCAGCTTGTGGAAGACGATGACGTCGTCGATCCGGTTGAGGAACTCGGGCCGGAAGACCTTCTTGAGCTCGCCCATGATCCGGTTCTTCATGTCATCGTAGGTGATGCCCGTCTCGTCCTCCGACACCGCGAAGCCCAGCGGGGTGTTGCGGGCGATCTCCTGAGCGCCGATGTTCGACGTCATGATCACGATCGCGTGGCGGAAGTCCACGGTGCGACCCTGCGCGTCGGTCAGGCGGCCGTCCTCCAGGATCTGCAGGAGGATGTTGAACACGTCCGGGTGGGCCTTCTCGATCTCGTCGAGCAGCAGCACGCTGTAGGGCTTGCGGCGCACCGCCTCGGTGAGCTGGCCACCCTCGTCGTAGCCGATGTAGCCCGGGGGCGAGCCGACCAGGCGCGAAACGGCGTGCTTCTCCATGTACTCCGACATGTCGATGCGCACCATCGCGTCCTCGTCGCCGAACAGGAACTCGGCCAGCGTGCGGGCGAGCTCCGTCTTGCCCACGCCCGACGGGCCCAGGAAGACGAACGAGCCGGTGGGACGCTTGGGATCCTTGAGACCTGCGCGCGAGCGACGGATCGCCTTGGAGATGACCTCCACCGCGGGCTGCTGGCCGATGACGCGCTTGTGCAGCTCGTCCTCCATGCGCATCAGCTTGGCCGTCTCGGCCTCGGTGAGCTTGAAGACGGGGATGCCGGTCCACATCGAGACGATGTCGGCGATCTCCTCCTCGCCGATGGCGGGCCGCTCGCCGTCGCCCTCGCCGGCCTCCCACTGCTCCTCGAGCTGGCGCTTGCGTTGCGTGAGCTGGCGCTCCTCGTCGCGCAGGTTGGCCGCCTTCTCGAACTCCTGGGCCTCGATCGCGGCCTCCTTGGCGCGCCGCGTCTCGTCGATCTCGTCCTCGAGCTCGCGGTACACGGGCGGGGAGGTCATCGACTTGATGCGCATGCGCGACGCGGCCTCGTCGATGAGGTCGATGGCCTTGTCGGGCAGAAAGCGGTCGGAGATGTAACGGTCGGCCAGTTCGGCTGCCGCCTCGAGCGCCTCGTCGGTGATGTCCACCTTGTGGTGCTGCTCGTAGCGGTCGCGCAGGCCCCGGAGGATCTGCACGGTCTCGTCGGTCGAGGGCTGGTCGACGCGAATCTGCTGGAAGCGCCGCTCCAGCGCGCTGTCACGCTCGAGGTACTTGCGGTACTCGTCCAGCGTGGTGGCGCCGATGGTCTGCAGCTCGCCGCGGGCCAACGCCGGCTTGAGGATGGAGGCGGCGTCGATCGCGCCCTCGGCGGCGCCCGCGCCGACGAGGTTGTGCAGCTCGTCGATGAACAGGATGATGTCGCCGCGCTGGGTGATCTCCTTCATCACCTTCTTGAGGCGCTCCTCGAACTCGCCGCGGTACTTCGAGCCCGCGACCAGCGCCGCCAGGTCCAGCGTGTAGATCTGCTTGTTCTTGAGCAGCTCGGGCACGTCGGAGTTGGTGATGCGCTGGGCCAGCCCCTCGACCACGGCGGTCTTGCCCACACCGGGCTCGCCGATGAGCACCGGGTTGTTCTTGGTGCGCCGCGAGAGGATCTGCATGATCCGCTCGACCTCGGTCTCGCGCCCGACCACGGGGTCGAGCTTGCCGTCGGCGGCCAGCTTGGTCAGGTTGCGCCCGAACTGATCGAGCAGCTTGGAGGACTTCTTGCCCTCCCCCTGCGCGCCGGCGGCCCCGCCGCCGGATCCGGCGCCCTGGCCCTGGGCGCCCTGACGGCGGCCGCCGGGACCCGACAGCATGCGGATGACCTCGTTGCGGATCTTCTCTGAGTCCGCGTCGAAGTCCAGGAGGATGCGCGCGGCCACGCCCTCGTTCTCGCGGACCAGGCCGAGCAGGATGTGCTCGGTGCCGATGTAGTTGTGGCCCAGGCTCAGCGCCTCGCGCAGCGCGAGCTCCAGAACCTTCTTGGCGCGGGGTGTGAAGGGGATCTGCCCGCTGGTTACCTCCTCACCGGAGCCGACGATGCGCACGACCTGCGCGCGCACACGCTCCACGGTGATGTCCAGCGACTCGAGCACCCTTGCGGCAAGACCCTCCTCCTCGCGGAGCAGGCCGAGCAGGATGTGCTCGGTGCCGATGTAGTTGTGCTTGAGCGTTCGCGCCTCCTCCTGCGCGAGAACGACGACCTGCCGGGCCCGTTCTGTGAATCGCTCGAACATTGGTGCTGCTTCCTTCCTGCTGGTGCTCTGGCTCAGTGTGCTCCGTGGGACGTCGAAGCACCCGACGTACCCATCACTTCGGCTCAGACAGCCGCCCGGATGAGCAATCGGGGTCGAGGGACGAGGATTGATCAGTCTACCAACGGCTGATCCCCCGCCGGAGGTCTACCTAAGCACCGGGCACGTCAGGGGCCGTGATCACCTGAGGCTGACCCAGTTCGTCGAGCGCGACGGTCAGGTCGACCTCGACCCGCCCCAGCCCCTCGGACCCTCCCGCTCCGGTCGTCGACGGCCCGACGTCACCGGCCAGCGCGACCTCGATCCGGCGTAGGCGGCCCTCCTCGTCGACGAGGGCGCTGATGGTGGCCTCGTCCGGCTCGGAGGTGGGAGCATCGAGCAGGCGCCGCGCGTCCTGCGTGAGCTCGAGGCCCAGGCCGAACTGGTTGCGCTTGGCCGTCTCGAGGTCGAGCAGGAACGCGCGCAGGGCGAGCGTGCCCGCCACCCGGGTGGCGGGCGCGCCCTCGACGCTCTCCTCGCCGTCGACACGCAGGTCGTCCTCCACCCAGTCGGCGGGCGTGAGGGCCAGCAGCGGCAGGCGGCCCGGTGGCAGCGCGGCGGTCTCCTGCTCGTAGACCTCCGCGTTGCGCTCCACCAGGTCTCCGGTCTGGCGCTGGAAGGCGTCCGCGCCCGCGGGCTTGAGGAACAGGTCCTCGTCGAGGTGCACGACCTCGGTCAGCTCCTCGTCGCCGTCGGACGACTCGCTGGCCGTCAGTTCCAACGCGTAGTCGGGGAAGTCGGTGCCGCTCAGGCCGTTGAACGCGCCGTCCTCGGTGAGGGTGAGCGTCTGCGTGGCGCCGAAGGTGAGACGGGCCTCAAGGTCGGCGTCCAGCGTGCCGCTGCCCACGTCGTCAAGGCCCCTCACGGCCTGCTCATAGAGCGCACGCGGATCCTGGGTGCCCGCCGGCTCGGGCGCCTCGGGCGCAGACTCTTCCGAGCCCCCGCACCCGGTGAGCGCGACGAGAACGACGAGCGCGGCGAGACGGCGCATCAGTCGCGCAGGGCCGGAAAGAGGATCACTTCACGGATCGTACGCCTCCCCGTCAAGACCATCACGAGGCGGTCGATCCCCACCCCGACTCCCGCGGTGGGCGGCATCCCGTGCTCGAGCGCCTGCACGAAAGCCTCGTCGTAGGGCTGGGTCTCCTGGTCCCCCTCTCCCGCGTAGCGGACCTGGGCCTCGAAGCGCACGCGCTGCTCGTCGGGGTCGTTGAGCTCGGAGAACGCGTTGGCGATCTCCATGCCGCCGGCGAAGGCCTCCCAGCGCTCGGTGAGGCCGTCTTCGCTGCGGTGGCGCTTGGCGAACGGCGACAGCTCGACGGGGTAGTCGAGCAGGAACGTGGGCTCGATCAGGTGCGGCTCGACGTGGGTCGAGAGCAGATCGTCGACAAGCTGCGGCCAAGTGCGATCCGTGGTGGGAACGTTCGTGACGCCGTGGCGCTCGATCGCGGCGGCCAACGACCCGTGATCACGGTGGTCGCGGATGTCGACGCCTGTCCTGTCGGCGATCGCTCCCGCGAGCGTCACGCGCTTCCAGCCGGGCTCGAAGCCCTCGGTCCCGACGGCTCGCGCGGCCGCCGCCACAACCTGCTCCATGCGCGCAGCGGCGTCGTGGTAGTCGGCGTGGACCTCGTACCACTCGCACACCGTGAACTCGGGGTTGTGCTTGGGCGACAGGCCCTCGTTGCGAAAGTCCTTGCCCAGCTCGTACACCCGCTCCAGCCCGCCGACGATGCAGCGCTTGAGGTACAGCTCCGTGGCGATGCGCAGGTACATCTTCCGGTCCAACGCGTTGAACTCGGTCGTGAACGGGCGCCCCAGCCCGCCGCCGTAGAGCGGCTGGAGCACCGGGGTCTCGACCTCCACGAAGCCGTCGTCGTCCAGCGCCCTGCGCACGGCGGCCACGATCCCCGCGCGCGCGACGAACAGCGCCCGGGTCTCCTCGTTGGCCAGCAGGTCCAGCTCGCGGCGGCGATAGCGCGTCTCGACATCGGTGAGACCGTGGTGCTTGTCGGGCGGAGGGCGCAGCGACTTGGCCAGGACGGTGAAGGCGTCAACGCGCAGGCTCAGCTCCCCTCGGCGCGTCATGAAGGCCGTCCCGTCGACGCCGATCAGGTCGCCGAGGTCGAGCTCGAGCAGGCGCGCGTGGAGATCGGGGCCCAGCACGTCGGTGCGGGCCTGGAGCTGCAGTCGGCCCGAACGGTCGACGAGGTCCAGGAAGGCCATCTTGCCCTGGCCGCGGCGGGCGGCCAGGCGGCCGGCCACCCGGTGGGTCGCCTCGGTCTCCGCGCCGGCCTCCAGCCCCGCGTGGGCCGCTTGCACTGCCGTCACGGACTCCACGCCCGGGAAGGCGTGGGGAAACGGCTCTACCCCGTCGGCGCGCAGACGATCGAGCTTCGCGCGCCGCGCGGCCAGCAGGTCGGATCCGTCCTCCCGACCGCCGGAGGGCGGCTCGTCAGCCACGGCCGAGCGCCGCCTAGTGGTGCGGACTTGCAGGATGGGCCACTACAGGCCGACGTCGATCTTGGTGATCTTCAGCGTGCGCGTGCGGCCGTTGGGCAGCGACACCTCGACGGTGTCGCCCTTGGCGTGGTTGAGCAGCGCGCGCCCGATCGGCGACTCGTTGGACAGCTTGCTCTCGGCCGGGTCGGCCTCGGCCGAGCCGACGATGGTGTAGGCCGCAGACTTGTCCCGGTCGGGGTCCTTGACGTGCACCACGGAGCCGACCTGCACCTTGTCGGTGGAGACGTCGCTGGCGTCGATGACCTGCGCCGAACGCAGCTTCTCCTCCAGTCCCGCGATGCGCTGCTCGAGCATGGCCTGCTCGTTCTTGGCGTCGTCGTACTCGGAGTTCTCCGAGATGTCGCCGAACTCGCGCGCCTCCTTGATGCGCGCTGCGACCTCGCGGCGGCGCGTGGTCGACAGCTCCTCGAGCTCGCTCTTGAGCTTGTCGAGGCCTTCCTGGGTGAGCAGGACGTCTCTGGGCATGGTCTCTCTCTAGAAGAAACCCCCGCAAGAGCGGGGGTGAAGGGGCAGTTCCGGCTCGAGCGAGCGCCGCAGTGTAGCGAACCGTCAAGCGCCCCCGGAAGGCCTGGCTCAGGCGGCCGCGGGCACCCCGTGGACGCCCGCCAGCACCGCCCGTGCGGCCTCGATCGTCGCCGTCTGCTGCAGGGCTGTCTGGAGCGCCTTGCCACCGCCCAGGCGCTCCACGTACCAGGGGTAGAAGCGCCGCAGCGCGCGGCCGGCCCGCACCTCCCCCCAGTGCTCCACGGCGCGGTCCATGAGCCAGTCCAGCTCGGCCAAGACCTCGCCCTGCGTCGGCGCGTGCTCCTCGCCCAGCAGCGCGGCGAAGAGCCACGGGTTGCCCAGGGCCCCGCGGGCGAGCATGACCGCCTCCGCGCCGGTGTGCTCCCACGCCGAGCGGATCCAGTCGGGCGAGCGCATTCCACCGGACAGGATCACCGGCACGGGCAGCTCCGCCACAAGATCGCGGGCCAGGTCGAGGTCAGGCTCGCCCTTGTGGTGCACCTTGGCCGTGCGCGGGTGGAAGGCGATGGCGCTCACGCCGGCGTCGGCGACCAGGCGGCGGGCCAGCTCCACCCCGCTCGTGTCGCCCTCGCTCAGGCCGCTGCGCAGCTTGACGGTGACCGGCAGCCCTGAGCCCTCGCGCGCGGCGCACGCCACGGCGACAGCCAGGTCGTGGTCCTTGAGCAGCGCCACGCCGGCGCCCGCCTTCATGACCTTGGGCACCGGGCAGCCCATGTTGAGATCGATCACGTCGGCCCCCGCGGCGGCCACGGTCGCCGCGGCCGAGCGCATGACGTCGGGGTCCTGGCCGAAGAGCTGCATCGACGTGGGGCCGTAGCCGGGGGCGCGCTCCTCGGGATGCACGCGCAGCAGTTCGGTGCACGTCTTCTCGTTGCGATGGTGCACCGCGTGGCTGGAGACCATCTCGCTGACGGCCATTCCTGCGCCGTGGCGCTTGGCCTGCAGGCGCACGAACCACGTCCCGATGCCGGCCAGCGGCGCGAGGACCACCCGGTTGGGGACGGTCAGGTGCGCGAGGCGCCAGCTATCGGTGAGGGAGATCCGAGGACCCGCCTCGGACGAGGTCCCCCGTTCGCCTTCGGCCCCTCGGGCGCGCGGGGCGGGTGAGGCCCTGTCAACGCGTGTTGCGGCCATGGAGCAAGCGTAGGCCGGTCAGCGTGAGAAGGTCGTCGACCTCGTCGACCTCGTCGGTGAAGGGCACGATGTGCCCAGCAAGCCCCCCCGTGGCGATCACGTCGCTGCCCTGGCCCAGCTCACCGCGCAGGCGGCGCACGATGCCGTCGACCATCGCCGCGTAGCCGTAGATCACTCCTGAGCGGATGGCCTCCACGGTCGACTTGCCGATCACCGAGCGCGGCGGCACGAGGTCGATGCGCGGCAGTTGCGCGCCGCGCTCGGTGAGTGCGGCCAGGCTGATTTCCACGCCGGGGGCGAGAACGCCGCCCAGGTAGGCACCATCGGCGTCGATGATGTCGAAGTTGACCGCCGTGCCGAAGTCCACGCAGATGGCCGGCCCCCCGAAGCGCTCGCGGATGGCCACCGCGTTGACCAGGCGGTCGGCGCCGATCTCGCTCGGGTTCGGATAGCGGATGTCCATCCCCGTGCGCAACCCCGGCCCCACGACGATCGGCTCGTGGCCGAGGTAGCGCCGGCAGGTCTCGGCCCACTCGGGCGCGAGCTGAGGCACGGTGGAGGAGATGATGGAGGCCTTGAGGTCGGCCAGGCCCAGGCCCCGCAGCTCCATCAGGTTGCGCAGTGCCGCGCCCAGTTCGTCGGCGGTCGAGTCGCGCACGGTGGCAAAGCGCCAGTGCTGGACGAGGCGCTCGCCGTCGAAGGCCCCGAAGTGGGTCTGGGTGTTGCCGACGTCGACGACCAGGAGCACGTCGCGGGAAGTATGGTGCCCGGGCGTGGCGCTGCGCCTGTTCATCGTCCACGGGTCGCATCCGTGCAACACCGTGATGAAGGCTCTCGAGGTCAAGGGCCTGAGCTACAAGGTGGTCGAGCTGCCGCCCGGTCGTCGAGGGTCGCCCGGCCGCCTACCTCGCGCTGCGCCTCTTCCCCCACGTCGCCGGCACGACGCCGGCAGGCGTGCTCAGCCCGGCGTAGCGAGGGGTGGGCCGTCGCGGCGTACGCCCTCGTCGAGGGGAAGGGCCGCAAGCGCGTCGGCGAGGCGGTCGCCGGCGGGGGTGACCAGGTCGAAGTCGAGCTCCAGCAGGGGCACGAGGACGAAGCGCCGGGCGAGGACCTGCTCGTGGGGCAGCGTCAGGCGCTGCGACCGATGGTCGAGGTCGCCGAGGAGCAGCACGTCGACATCGATGGGCCGCGGGCCGTGGCGCGGACCGCCTGCGTCGCGCCCCAGCGCGCGCTCCACGGCCTTGCAGGCGTCCAGCAGCGCCTCGGGGTCATGGGCGGTCTCCACGCGCAGGCAGGCGTTGAGGAAGGCCGGCTGGTCGAGGACGTCACCGACCGGGTCGGTGTCGTAGGTCGCGCTGCTCGCGCGAACCTCGACGCCGTGGGCGGGCAGAGCATCGACGGCCGTCTGCAGGTTGGCCCTGCGGTCGCCGACGTTGGAGCCCAGGCCGAGGAAGCCCGTGCGCATGGGCCCATCATCCCTGACAGCGTC
>JBBJOB010000289.1:0-2614 GCA_037721455.1 Solirubrobacteraceae bacterium
GGAGGCGAAACCTAGAAGTCCTCGGGTAGGAGCAGGTCCGCCTGCAGCACCGCGACGAAGCGCGCGATCTCGTCCTCCGTGTTGGCCTCGAAGAGACGGCGCAGGTCGGCCACGAGGGCACCGGTGCCCCGGTCGAGCTCGGCGTCGAGGGCCTCCACGGCCGCCTGGTCGTGCACCCCGGTCGTGCACCCGTAGCACTCTGGGCAGCGCAGTGTGACCTCCCAGTGGTCGGGGCCGTGCTCGTCCCAGGCGATCGGGTGCACCAGCTCCGAGGCGCAGGTCGGGCACACGTGGAGCCCCGTGGCCGAGAAGCTTGCCGGCCTCGCCGGCGCCTGCTCGAAGAGCGTCACCTCGATGGTCTTTCCCGAGGGCAGGACGACGCGGCGGGAATTGGGGTGATCGGGCTGGTGGCTCATGTGCGCATCCTCTTCACAAGCCATACATCGGTCGTCGCAGCGCGGACCTTGACCACGGTCAGGGCCCGCTACCCTGTGGGGACCTCGAGAGGAAGGCCACTGCATGGGACCACTCGGACCCACTGAACTGATCATCATCCTGGTCATCGTGCTGGTGCTCTTTGGCGCCAAGCGCCTGCCCGACCTGGGCAAGTCGCTGGGCTCGGGGATGCGCGAGTTCAAGGACGCCGTCACACCCGGTAAGGACGATGACCGCGACCGCGACCGCGACCGCGGTCTCGAGCAGGGCGCCGCTCCGGCGCAGACCACTCAGCAGACCCAGCGCGAAGACGCACCCGCCCAGCCGCGCGCCTAGCGCGCCCGCCTGAACAAGAGAGGCCATGGCCAGCACCGTCCTGCGGGCGATCGGCCACGAGGATCGCATGAGCCTCGTGGACCACCTCGGTGAGCTGCGCCAGCGGCTCACCGTCAGCGTGCTCGCGCTGTTGGTCGCCTTCGGTATCGCCTTCTGGCAGGAGAATCTCGTGCTCGAGATCCTCAACGGGCCCCTGGCCGCGTCCAGCCAGGGTGAGGGCAACCCGCTGGGCGGAGCCGCTGTGGCCCAGCGAGAGCTCAGTGAGGCCCTCAGCACGGTCGCGCCCGCGCTCGGGGGTGTACGCGAGGCGCTGACGGCGGTCGTCGACCCGCAGGAGCTGGACGTCGAGCAGCGCGCCACGCTGGAGCGGAACCTGGCCCAGTTGAGCGCGGCGCAGGCCCAGTTGCTCGAGGCCGCCAGGGCCGCGCCCGGCCTGACCGAGCGCCAGCCCGTGACCCTCGGCGTGGCCGAGCCGTTCACGGTGACCCTGGCCGTCTCCTTCTACGCGGCCCTCCTGCTGGCCATGCCCGTCCTGCTCTACCAGCTCTACGCGTTTCTCCTGCCCGCCTTCAGCCCGACCGAACGCAGGGTGGCGTTGCCCCTCATGCTCGCGATACCGGTGCTGTTCATCGCCGGCGTGCTGTTCGCCTACTTCGTGGTGCTGGCACGGGCCGTCGACTTCCTGCAGAACTTCAACGACGACAACTTCGACGTGCTCGTGCAGGCGCGCGAGTACTACCGCTTTTCGGTCCTGTTCATGGCCGCCATCGGGTTCCTGTTCCAGATCCCCGTCGTCGTGCTGGCGGTCGTGCGCACGGGCATCGCCACGCCGCGCCAGCTACGCAGGTGGCGCGGCTACGTCATCCTGGGCATCGCCCTCCTGGCCGCCGTGGCCACCCCGACGCCCGACCCGGTCACCATGCTGCTGGCCATGGGCCCGCTGGTGGTGCTCTACGAGCTGAGTATCCTCATGGTCAGCTGGATCGAGCGCGTCCGCCCGACCGACGTGGAGCGGGTCGAACCAGAAGCAGAGCCGTCAGACCGGGAGCCCTAGAAGCCACATGCTGTTCGACCTCCGCGCCCGCGGCCGCAGGCGCACCATCCAGGTGATCTATCTCAGCCTGGCCATCCTCATGGGCGGTGGCCTGGTGCTGTTCGGGATCGGCGGCGAGGTGCAGGGCGGCTTGTTCGACGCCTTCAGTGACGACTCCGAGGGCGGCGACGTCTCCGAGCAGATCCAGGAGCAGCTCGACGCGGCGGAGCAGCGGGTCGCGCAGAACCCCCAGGACGCCGCCGCGCTGGGCGAGCTGGCTCGTGTGCGCTTCCAGGCCGCGGAGGTTGACCAGGCGACGGGCGCGTTCACCGAGGAGGGCATGGGGCAACTGCGCCAATCCGAGCGTGCCTGGGACCGCTACCTTGCCCTCGACCCGCCCGAGCCCGACGCCGACGTGGCCGCAGTGATGGCCCAGGCCCTGGGACCCGACGGCCTGGGCAAGCTGGACAAGGCCGTCAACGCGCTGCAGATCGTGGCCGAGGAGCAGCAGACCGCGCCGATCTACGCACAGCTTGCCGCCCTCGCCTACCAGTCCGGCGACGACCGCACGGGCGACCTGGCCAGGGAGGAGGCGCTGGACCTGGCCGACTCCGACGAGCAGCGCGAGCAGATCACCCAGGCCATCGAGACCGCGCAGGCCCAAGCCGCGCTGGAGGCACAGCAGCAGCAGCAGGGCGGCGCCGGTGGAGCCGGAGGTGCTGCGCCCCCGCAGCCCCCTCCTGCCCCGCCGGGTGGGTAGGTACACCAATGCCGACGGCGTTCGTCGTACCAATGCCTACGGCTTCGCCG